>CAILIO010000342.1 GCA_903834285.1 uncultured Sphingomonadales bacterium
CCAGAACGTTGGTGTAGGGCGCTCTGGATTGCTTCGCTACGCTCGCAATGACGATGTTTGGGGGCGGTTGGGTGCGGTGAGAAGCCAACGCGGCATTTGACAGCACCGCAGCGCCGCTTATCGATAGGGTGGGTCGACTGAAGGGGAATGGCGTGAGCGCAGCTGGGGCAATCGGAGCAGGAACAGGCGAGACGGTGGAGCTCAGCCGGACGCTGTTGCCGCGCCACGTTTCGATGATCGCGATTGGCGGGATCATCGGCGCGGGGCTGTTCGTCGGTTCTTCGACGACGATATCGCTGACCGGGCCGGCGGCGGTGATTTCCTACCTGATCGCGGGGCTGCTGATCCTGCTCGTCATGCGGATGATCGCGGAAATGGCGATCGTGCTGGAAGGCGTATCGAGCTTTCCCGATTTCGCGCGCGCAGGGCTCGGGCACCTCTCCGGGTTCCTGTCGGGCTGGCTCTACTGGTATTTCTGGGTCGTGGTTGTCGCGGTGGAAGCGATTGCCGGGGCCAAGATCCTTCATGGCTGGCTGCCGGGCGTGCCGGAATGGGCGATCGGCGGGGCGCTGACCGCATTGATGACGGGGGTGAACCTCCTATCGACGCGCAGCTACGGCGAGTTCGAGTTCTGGTTCTCCTCGATCAAGGTTGCCGCGATCCTCGTGTTCAGCCTGATCTGCTTGCTGTGGGTGTTCGGGATCACCGCGCCGCATGGCTTTTCAATCGGCAATCTGACCGCGCATGGCGGCTTTGCCCCACATGGCTGGGGACCGGTGCTGGCGGGCGTCGCCTCGACCATCTTCTCGCTCTGCGGCGCCGAGATCGCGACGATTGCGGCGGCAGAATCGCCTGATCCTGCCAAGGTCATCGCCAAGATGACCGTCTCGGTCGCGTTCAGGATCGTGGTGTTCTACGTGCTGGCCATCGGGCTGATCGTGGCGGTGGTGCCGTGGACCGAGATCGTGCCGGGGCATTCGCCCTTCGCGACGACGCTGGCGGCGATGCACATCCCGGGCGGCGAGACGATCATGAGCGCAGTGGTGCTGGTGGCGGTGCTCTCGTGCCTCAACAGCGGGCTCTATGTAACGAGCCGCGCGCTGTTTGGTCTGGCCCGCTTTGGCGACGCGCCCGACTGGCTGGTGCATGTCAACGGGCGCGGCGTGCCGGCGCGGGCGATCATTGCTGCCAGCCTGTTTGCCTATGGCGCGCTGGCGGCGCAGTGGCTTTCGCCGGGCACCGTGTTCAGCTTCCTCGTCAATTCCTCGGGCGTGACGATGATCCTGCTCTACATGCTGGTGGCGGTGGCGCAGCTCAAGGAGCGCTTCCGCATGGAGCGCGAGGCGCCCGAGCGGCTGACCCTGAAGATGTGGTTCCACCCCTACGGCACGCTGATCGCCATCGGCGCGATGCTCAGCGTTCTGGTGTTCATGGGGCTGCAGCCGGATCTGGCTTCGCAGCTGTGGATGAGCCTGCTCGTGGCGGGGCTGTTTGCGGCGGCGTTCTGGCTACTGCGGACGGGAAAGCGCGCCTGACATGCCGCAACTGATAACGGCAGAGGATGCAGCCAAGCTGGTCAAGTCCGGCATGTGGCTCGATTACGGGTTCGGCGCGACGCAGACCGAGGCGTTTGACAAAGCGCTGGCCGCGCGGGTGCATGAGCTTTCGGATGTGAAAGTGCGCAGCTGCCTGACGTCGCGGCCGCGCGCGTTCCAGGAAGCCGATCCCGAAGGCGCGCACGTCTTTTCGGCGAGTTGGCATTTCAGCGGGTACGACCGGCGGCAGTTCGATGCGGGGCGCTGCTCTTATATTCCGCTCAATCTGGGCGAATGGCCCGATCTCTATCGGCGCTTTGTCGAGCGGGTGGACATCGCGGTGTTCCAGGTCTGCCCGAAGGATGCGGACGGCAATTACAACTTCTCGATTTCCGCCTCCTACATGCGCGCGCTGGTCGAAAAGGCGGACGTGGTGATCGTCGAGGTCAATCCGGCGCTGCCCTATTGCCTTGGCCCGGATAACGCGGTGCACGAGAGCGAAGTGGACTTCGTGATCGAGGTCCCCGCCCTGCCCCCTGCCGAGCTGCCGAGCGCGGTCTCAAGCGAGGTGGATCTGGCAATTGCGCGGCTGGTGGCGGCGGAAATCCGCGATGGCGACTGCCTGCAACTGGGCATCGGCGGGTTGCCCAATGCGGTGGGTCGCGCAGTGGCCGGTGCCGGGGTCAGGGACCTTGGCGTCCATACCGAAATGATGGTCGAAGGGTTGGTCGACCTCGTGAAAAACGGCGCGGCAACCGGCGCGCGCAAACAGATCGACGTGGGCAAGGCGGTCTATGCTTTCGCCATCGGCACAGCCGATATCTACGCCGCGCTCGATCGCAATTCGGCTTTCGAGGCGCGGCAGGTGGACCATACCAACCTCCCCGCTGCGGTGGCGCGCAACCACAATGTCTGCTCGGTCAACAGCACCGGGCAGATGGACCTGCAGGGGCAGGCGGCATCGGAAGCGGATGGCTACCGGCATTTCAGCGGCACCGGCGGCCAGCTGGGTTTTGTCCGCGCGGCTTATGAATCGCAAGGCGGACGCAGCTTCCTGTGCATGCCATCGACGTATGAGAAACACGGGGTGCGCAAGAGCCGCGTGGTCGCGGGCCTCGCGCCGGGCACCGCCGTGACCGTGCCGCGCACCGACGTTATGCATGTGGTGACCGAATACGGGATGGTCTGCCTAAAGGCCCTTTCCGTCCCCGAGCGGGCCAAGGCCATGATCTCCATCGCACATCCCGATTTCCGCGAGGAACTGGAGCGCGAGGCCTATGCCAAGGGCCTGATCCCGAAGCACTATTTCTAGACGAACAGATTTCGCGCAGCCCCCGCGCTGTCGGGGGCTGCGCAAGCACCTCTAGGCCTCGGCGAAAGGATAGTCGGTATAGCCGTCCGCGCCGCCGCCATAGATCCGCGCGGCATTGAGCGGGTTCATCGGCAGGTCTTCCGCAAGGCGGCGCGGGAGATCGGGATTGGCGATGAACAGCCGTCCGAACGAAACCGCGTCGATATCGCCGAGGGCCAGCGCAGCCCGCGCGCGTTCGCCGGTGTATCCGCCGTTGGCGATATATTGGCCGCCAAAAGCCTTGCGGACGAGCTGGGGGTCGACAATCCGCTGGAACGGGTCGCCGCGGGGGTCGCTCGGCTCCACGCAGTGAAGGTAGGCAAGGCCGCGCTTGCCGAGCTCTTCGGCGACATAGCCGAACACCGGCGCAGGATTGCTGTCGCTCATGCCGTTGATGGTGAGCGAGGGCGACAGGCGAATGCCGACGCGGTCCGCACCCCAGACGCTGGCAACCGCATCGGTCACTTCGAGCGTGAGGCGGGCGCGGTTTTCGATGCTGCCGCCATAGGTATCGGTGCGGTGGTTGGTGCCATCGCGCAGGAACTGGTCGAGGAGATAGGCATTGGCGCTGTGCACCTCCACCCCGTCGAAGCCAGCGGCCTTGGCGTTGATTGCGGCGCGGCGGTAATCCTCGATGATGCCGGGTATTTCGTCGAGTTCGAGCGCGCGCGGCACCACGAATTCCTGCGGGCCTTCATAGGTGAAGGCGTGGCCGGCAAGGCCGATGGCGCTCGGTGCGATGGGGAGCCCGCCGCCCGGCTGGAGCGAGGGGTGCGAAAGCCGGCCAACATGCCAGAGCTGGAGCATCATGCGGCCACCGGCTGCGTGCACCGCATCGGTAACCTTGCGCCAACCTTCGACCTGGCGCTCGCTGTAGATGCCCGGCGCGCCGGCATAGCCTTTGCCCTGCTGCGAGATATGCGTGGCTTCCGAGATGATAAGGCCCGCCGTGGCGCGCTGGGTATAATAAGTCTGCTGCAACTCGTGCGGCGCGTCATCGGCATTGGCGCGGGTGCGCGTGAGCGGGGCCATCACGATACGGTTGGGCGCCAGAATCGCACCGTAGCGAATGGGCTGGAACAGGGGATCATGAGACATGACGGGTCCTTTGGCTGGTGCGAAGAGGGGGCGCGAGCCTCGCCATGACCGGGCTTGCACGGGGGGGGGATTGCCGCCATGACGAGGCTCGGCGTGTGGTCCGCCGGAAGGGGAGGCGGCGGGCCAAGCTTGTCCCGGGACGCCCGGTTCAGGCCGCGATGCGAGTGTCGAGCGCAGGGGCCGCCGGGAAGTCCACGGGGACCTTGGTGACGGCGTGGAGGTAGTTGCTGATCACCTTGTCACCGATCGTGACGATGGCATCGACAAGGTTTTCCTTCGTCCAGCCGGCGGCGAAGAAGGCATCGACCAGCGCTTCATCGGCCTGGCCGCGATTGACCGCGATCGAGCGCGTCAGGCGGGCAAGGGCATCGAGCTTGGCATCCGAAGCGAGGCTGCCGGTGCGGATTTCGAGGATCTGGGCATCCGAGAAGCCGTTCATCTTGCCCAGCGCGGTGTGCGCGGCGAGGCAGTAGGAGCAGTCGTTGACCTGGCTGACAACGAGATTGACCACTTCGCGGGCCTTTGCGCCCAGCGAGGACTTGGCCGACTGGAGCGCCAGATACGTGCCGAGCGCGTTGTTCGAGAGCGCGAGGGTGGCATAGAGGTTGGGCACGAAGCCGAGCTGGCCATTGAGCGCATCGAACAGGCCCTGGTTGCCGGCCGAAACGGTATCGCGGGTGGGGACAGTGAAAGTGGTCATCGTCAGGTTCCTTGTTGGGGAGCGGCCTGGTTGCCGTGAACCCTTGATGGCCCTGCACGCCGCATGCCGGCAGACACGCCGTCGCGATTTGCTCTATGCCTGCTGGGAATAGATGGGGTGCCTGCCGGGCGCCTGCGCTGGTGCCCGGGCACAAGCGGCCGCAAGTCTGCAGCCTGTGCAGGCGCGGCGATGCACGAAAAAAGCGGCTGCCGGGGCTGGAGAGGGGGTGGACCCGGCGAACAGTTTGGCCGTTTGGGGCGGGAGGGTCGAACCCCAAGCGGCGCGGAGCGCGATGGAAGTCCAGTCAGGGTGATGGGAGGTCACTGGTCATCGGCGACTCCTGTGGCGCCCTTCACGATCGGGCATTCGGACTGTGCCTCGTATTGGCCTTGCAGGATTGTTGATTCGCAGCCCCATGTTAAAATAGGTGCGCAGTCTTATGCGCGGGCTGGCAAGTCATCCAAAACGCAGCGGATTTTCCGGCCGCGCGCCAACATTCCATGCGCGCTTTCTTACAAGATGCGGCAATTCCGCAATGCGC
The DNA here is from genome assembly GCA_903834285.1 of uncultured Sphingomonadales bacterium. Lineage (GTDB taxonomy): Bacteria > Pseudomonadota > Alphaproteobacteria > Sphingomonadales > Sphingomonadaceae > Novosphingobium. The sequence continues at coordinate 5,226 of CAILIO010000342.1, forward strand.
CCTACGGCTCGGAGCTTAGTCTCAAGTTCCAATAAGATCGGAGCGCATCATGGCGAATCGTCGCCGTCCACTCGGAACGACAACCCCGATTCCCATCGAGAACGACGCGGAATATCGGAAAGCCATTGAAGAGCTGGAAGTACTCCAAAAACAACCACTTGGAACTGCAGCCACCGAGGGGCTGCAGGATCTGATCGAGGCGATACTTGACTATGAGCAGCAACAGGCAAAGTCTCGGCTCAACGGCGGCGGGCATTGATCCAAGCGCATCCACACACAAACCGCGCCGTCGACCTCGCTTTCAGTACGACTGAGGGAGGAATTGATGCCGGCCGATGTGACGCAATTCTGGTCAACGCTTGGGCGACAGCGACTGACCGTTGAGACGGCGGGTATTGCCGAGACGTGGACAGCGCCCGTCGCCCAGCTCCGTGCGCCAAACGGTTTTGGCGAGGAACTGTGGCTGACCGAAATTCCGGAAACCGTGCTCGCGATCCAGTTGAGCGGCACCGACGTGAGAAAATGCGCCGGCAAAGGCTCTGGTCTGACCAGCGCCGGACGGGGTTACGCCGCTACGCTGCAGCCAAAAGGGACGCGCAACGAGTTTCAGGCCGATGGCCCATGCGTTTTCGCCCATATCGCGCTTTCCGATGCTCTGATTGACGGTGCAAGCGAACGATTGGGAATTGCGCCGATGAGCGGGCTGCTAAGGTCCGATGTGGTTTTCGATCCATGCCCTCAGCTCAACGGTGCCGCTCTGGACTACGTGCGGCGCGCGCTTTGTGCGCGCGCTCCGCCGACAGCGCTCGAAATGGAGGGGCGAGCCTTGTTCCTGCTCGACCGCGTCCTGGCCTTGCACGTGCGATCAAGGCCCAACGGCCCCATGCGCGGCGGCCTTGCCCCCCGGCAGCTGCGACGCGTGACGGATTTCATCCGCGAGCATGCGGCGCAGGATCTGTTGCTGGATGACCTCGCCGCGCTGGTGGGTCTTTCACCAACACATTCCGCCCGCGCATTTCGCGATTCGACCGGTGTGCCGCCGCATCGCTGGTTGACCAACCAGCGGATCGCGTGCGCGCGGGAGTTGCTTGAGGCTGGCGATCTGCCGCTCGCCGAGATCGCGCTCGCCTGCGGCTTTGCCGACCAGAGCCATTTTACCATGACATTCAAGAAGGCGACAGCCCTGACCCCTGGTGCCTATCGGCGGGAGGCGCGGCAGTGAGCGCAGCCGGTATCGAACCACCGAGAGAGATGCCCCAATTCTGGAGCTTCTTTCAGCAGCGTCACATGTCGCTTGATGTGATCGGACCGCCCCAATCCTGGGCAGCCCCTGTCGCCAGAGTGCTCGCGCCTGACGGCTTTGCCGAGGACGTCTGGCTCGATGCAATTCCCGATCACGTGATTGCCGTGCATCTGAGCGGCGCGCGGGTCAGCAAGGTACGCGGGATTGGTGCGGGCAAAGGCAGTCTGCGCGGGGGAAGTTTTGCACTTCAGCCAAGGGGTACGGACAACCACTACATTGCCTCGGGGCCCTGCTCCTTTGCCCAGATCCTGATAAACGACACGCTGCTCGACCGCGCAAGCAACCTTGTCGGCCAGCCTGGCTTGAGCGGGCGTCTCCGTCCCGATCTTATTTTTGACAGGTCGCTGCGCCTCAACGGGCTCGCCGAGACGTATGTGCAGAGGGCGCTTACCACACGCTTGCCGCCAACAACGCTCGAGATGGAAGCGCGGGCCCTGCTGCTGCTCGACGAGATCTTCGCGTTGCATGGCGAGGCTCGTCCCAACAAAGCCCTCCGCGGCGGCCTGCCTCCCCGACAATTGCAGCGCGTGACCGATTTCATGCGCGAACATGCCGCGCAGGATCTGCTGCTGGATGACCTCGCCGCGCTGGTGGGTCTTTCGCCAACACACTTCGCGCGCGCCTTTCGCCAATCGACCGGTGTGCCGCCGCATCGCTGGCTGACCAACCTGCGGATCGAGCGCGCGCGCGAGCTGCTTGAGGCTGGCGACCTGCCGCTCGCCGAGATCGCGCTGGCCTGCGGCTTTGCCGACCAGAGCCATTTTACCGTGACATTCAAGAAGGCGACAGCCCTGACGCCCGGCGCCTATCGGCGCGAGGCGCGGACGTAGTGATGACGTCACCTCCCCGTTCTTATCAGCCCGATCAGCTCGCCGAGGTATGGCCGGTTATTCGCCATGCCAGCCGGGGCAATCTGGATACGGGGATGGCTGCGGCTATCTGGACCGCTGACAAGGGGTCCGAGATATCGGGGTCGGCGGAGGCAAACACCCATGTGCTTTCCATGGCGCTGCGCCCTTATCGGTGTGAAGCCTGGGCCGATGGCAAGCGTCTCGCTTTCGACCATTGCCGGACAGCATCGCTGCAGATCATGGCGGCTGGACTAACGCCGCGCGCATTCTTTTCCGATCCCCTGAAGATCCTTCACGTATATCTGCCGCACGACCGATTGGCCGAGATCGCCGCAGTCGCGCCGGGCGCGCTGGAGTTGCGCGATCCGCTCGCGCAATTTGACCCCGACCTTGCGCATGCCTGCGGACAGTTGGTGCAGGAGTTGCAGGGCGATTGTGTCATGTCGCAACTGCACTTCGACGCGCTGAACTTATCGATCGCGGTCCAGCTGGTCCGGCGGTGGTCGAACCGGGGTTTGGCATCCGCGCCGGCCAAAGCCGGCCTGCCGCCAGCGCTGTTACGCAGGGTCAAGGATTACCTGATGGCGCATCTTGCCGAAGATGTCAGCCTGAGCGCGTTGGCGGCGATCGCGAATTTGTCGACAAGTCACTTTGCGCGAGCCTTCCGCCAATCGACCGGCGTGCCGCCCCATCGCTGGCTGACCAACCAGCGGATCGCGCGTGGACGCGAGCTGCTGGAGATCGGTGATCTAACGCTAGCCGAGATCGCGCTCGCCTGCGGCTTTGCCGACCAGAGCCATTTTACCGTGACATTCAAGAAGGCCACAGCCCTGACGCCCGGTGCCTATCGGCGGGAGGCGCGGCTGTGAGCGCTCGCGGCAACCCGATCGATCAATTGACCGGGATCATGCAGGCGCGGCCTGAAGCAACGCTCGTACAAGCGCCCGACAAGATTTCGGTTGCGCGTTGGCGGCACAATGCGCCTTACGCAGAAAACGGCACCGTGTCTGATCACATGCTGATCCTTGCCCACGCGGACTGCATCCAGAGACGGCGCCTGACGAATACCCATGATGCCTCGACCGAAGCGGGATCGATGACCCTGCTGAAAAAGGGGCCGGTGGGAGAATGGGAATACGATAGCCCGGTCGATATATTGCATGTCTATCTGAGTGATCGATTTTTATCACATTGCTTGAACCAGAACGGTATTGCGGGCCGCCAGATCGAATTTGTCGATAGAATTGGCTTCTCTGATCCATTTTTCCGGGAAGCTTTGGTCGATATCGAGCGAGCGCTTGCGCTGGGCCGAGCGGCCAGCCTGTTTGTGTCGACAATCGGGCTGGCTGTCGGACTTCGCGTATTGACG
>CAILIO010000343.1 GCA_903834285.1 uncultured Sphingomonadales bacterium
AAGTCCCTCCTTATCGCCAATCGCGGCGAGATTGCCTGCCGGATCATCCGCACTGCGCGCGCGATGGGCATCCGCACCGTTGCGGTCTATTCCGATGCCGACGCCAAGGCGCTGCATGTGCGGCAGGCGGACGAGGCGGTGCATATCGGCCCCAGCCCGGCGCGCGAGAGCTACCTCGTGGGCGAAAGGATCATCGCTGCCGCCAAGGCGACGGGCGCGGAGGCGATCCATCCGGGGTATGGGTTTCTTTCAGAGAACGCGGAGTTCGCGCAGGCCGTGATCGATGCGGGGCTGGTGTGGGTGGGGCCGAAGCCTGCCAGCATCACCGCGATGGGCCTCAAGGACGCGGCCAAGCAGCTGATGGCGGCGGCGGGCGTGCCCGTCACCCCGGGCTATATGGGCGAGAACCAGGACCCGGCCTTCCTCGCCAGCCAAGCGGCGGAGATCGGCTACCCGGTGCTGATCAAGGCCGTCGCGGGCGGGGGCGGCAAGGGGATGCGCAAGGTGGAGGCTGCGGCGGATTTTGCCGATGCGCTCGCTTCCTGCCAGCGCGAGGCGGCGGCCTCGTTCGGCAATGCGCATGTGCTGATCGAGAAGTACATCTTGGCGCCGCGCCATATCGAGGTGCAGGTCTTCGGCGATACCCACGGCAATGTGGTCCACTTGTTCGAGCGCGATTGCTCGCTCCAGCGCCGCCACCAGAAAGTGATCGAGGAAGCCCCCGCGCCGGGCATGGACGAAGCGACGCGCGAAGCGCTTTGCGCGGCGGCCGTGAAGGCGGCCAAGGCGGTCGATTATGTCGGCGCGGGGACGATCGAGTTCATCGCCGATGCGAGCGAGGGCCTGCGCGCCGACCGCATCTGGTTCATGGAAATGAACACGCGCCTGCAGGTGGAGCACCCGGTGACGGAGGAAATCACCGGCGTCGATCTGGTCGAATGGCAACTGCGCGTAGCGAGCAGCGAGCCGCTACCCAAGCGGCAGGACGAGCTTTCGATCAACGGCTGGGCGATGGAAGCGCGGCTTTATGCGGAGGATCCGGGACGCGGGTTTTTGCCGAGTACGGGGCGGCTGGAGCTTCTCGAATTTTGCGGTGACGCGCGCATTGAAACGGGAGTCGAGGAAGGGTCCGAAATCTCGCCGTTCTATGATCCGATGATTGCCAAGGTCGTGGCTCACGGGCCTACTCGCCAAGAGACAATTGAACTGCTTGTGGGTGAACTTGAAGGTTCCGCAGTCTGGCCAGTGAAAACCAATCTGGGCTTCCTCGCCAGCCTTCTGCGCGACCAGCAATTCCAATCCGCTGATGTCGACACGGGCCTCATTGAGCGCAAGCAGGATGCACTGACCAGGCAACCGGAATTAAGCGACCGCGCATTGAGCGACGCGCTGAACTGGTTTGTGCGCGGCAGCGTCGATTTTGACAGCAAGGCCGTGCCTCTTTCGGGTTTTCGCCTGAATCGGCCGCGCCAGAGGGACTTTCGCCTTGCCGTGAATGGCGAAGTGAAATCGTTCCAATACGATCCGACCCCGAAGGGCCAGTACTTCGAGCACGGATTCCGGGAGAGCATCGAACCGGATGCGCAGTTCGTCTCGATCGCCGGCCACTTGCTCAAGATCACGCTTCCGCGTGCCGAGGGTGGCGGTTTGCACCATGCCGGAGACGGCGCCATTCTCGCCCCGATGCCCGGCAAGGTCATCGCGGTGGATGTCGCGGCGGGTGACACCGTCACCAAAGGCCAGAAGCTGCTCGTCCTCGAAGCCATGAAGATGGAACACGCGCTCACCGCGCCGTTCGATGGCACGGTGGCGGAGCTGACCGTGGCGGTGGGCTCGCAAGTGCAGGTGGAAGCCTTGCTGGT
>CAILIO010000344.1 GCA_903834285.1 uncultured Sphingomonadales bacterium
CCTCCTCGAAGCACGAGGCGGAGAACTGGCCGCTGCTGTCGGAAAAATCGGCGGCAATGAAGTCGCTGCCCTTCTTGGTCTTGCGCCGGTTCACCCCTTCGACCAGCGCGGCCATGACCGCGCCGGTGCGCCCGCCAGCGGCATCCCCATCGCCGATCATCAGGCTGCCGTAGCTGCGCGCGCCATTGGCCGACGCAACCGCGCGATACTCGGTGACCGGGTGCGCGGCGAAATAGAACCCAAACGTTTCGCGCTCTGCCGCCATCTGTTCGGAGCGGCTCCACGGCGCGGCTTCGGCGAGGCGCGTGGCGGGTTCGGCATGATCCTCCGCGCCGAACAGTCCTGCCTGCCCCGAAGTGCGCGCCCGCGCCGCTTCGTCGGCCACGGCCATCAGCAATTCGGCGTTGGCGGTGATCCTGGCGCGGCTCGGCTCCAGCGCATCTAGCGCACCCGCCGCCGCCAGCGCTTCCAGCCCGCGCCGGTTCATCGCACCCGCGGGTAGGCGGCGGAACAGATCATCGAGGCTGGTGTAAGGCCCCGCCGCCTCGCGCTCGGCAACAATCGCCTCCATCGCCTTTTCGCCCACATTGCGAAGGCCCGCGAGGGCATAGCGCACGGCATAGCCATCCTCGGTGCGCTCGACGGTAAACTCGGCCTCGGAGCGGTTGATATCCGGCCCATGCAGCATGAGCCCCGCGCGGCGCATATCATCGACAAACACCGCCAGTTTTTCCGATTGGTGCATATCGAAGCACATCGAAGCGGCATAAAACTCGTGCGGGTAATGCGTTTTCAGCCACGCCGTCTGATAGGCGAGCAGCGCGTAGGCGGCGGCGTGCGACTTGTTGAAGCCGTAGCCGGCGAACTTGTCGATCAAGTCAAACAGCTCGTTGGCCTTTTTCGCCTCGATCCCCGAGACGGTCAGGCAGCCATCGACGAAACGCTGGCGCTGCGCGTCCATTTCGGCCTGGACTTTCTTGCCCATCGCGCGGCGCAGCAAGTCGGCGTCGCCGAGCGAGTAGCCCGCCAGGATCTGCGCGGCCTGCATCACCTGTTCCTGATAGACGAAGATGCCGTAAGTCTCGCCAAGGATCACCGAGAGCTTCTCGTGCGGATACTCGATTGCCTCCAGCCCGTTCTTGCGGCGGCCAAACAGCGGAATGTTGTCCATCGGGCCGGGCCGGTAGAGCGAGACGAGCGCGATGATATCGCCGAAATTGGTCGGCTTCACCGCCGCCAGCGTGCGGCGCATGCCTTCGGATTCCAGCTGGAACACGCCGACGGTGTCGCCCGACTGAAGCAGCTTGTAGACAGCTGCGTCGTCCCAGGCGAGCCGGTCGAGATCGATTGAGATGCCGCGCTTGGCCATGAGATCGACCGCCTTGCGCAGCACCGACAGCGTCTTGAGGCCGAGGAAGTCGAACTTCACGAGGCCCGCTTCCTCGACGAACTTCATGTCGAACTGCGTGACCGGCATGTCTGATCGCGGATCGCGGTAGAGCGGCACGAGCTGCGCCAGCGGGCGGTCGCCGATCACCACGCCCGCCGCGTGGGTCGAGCTGTTGCGCGGCAGGCCTTCCAGTTGCATCGCCAGATCGATCAGGCGGCGCACTTCGGGATCGCGATCGTATTCGCGCTTGAGGTCGGCAATGCCATTGAGCGCGCGTGGGAGCGGCCAGGGGTCGGTGGGATGGTTGGGCACCATCTTGCACAGGCGGTCGACCTGCCCGTAGCTCATCTGGAGGATGCGCCCCGTATCACGCAGTACCGCGCGGGCCTTGAGCTTGCCGAAAGTGATGATCTGCGCGACGTGGTCTTCGCCGTATTTGCGCTGGACATAGCGGATCACCTCGCCGCGGCGGGTTTCGCAGAAGTCGATATCGAAGTCCGGCATCGAGACACGTTCCGGATTGAGGAAGCGTTCGAAGAGGAGGCCGAGCTTGATCGGATCGAGATCGGTGATGGTGAGCGCCCAGGCGACGAGCGAGCCCGCGCCCGAACCGCGCCCCGGGCCCACCGGAATGCCCTGTTCCTTGGCCCACTTGATGAAGTCGGCCACGATCAGGAAGTAACCGCCGAAGCCCATGCGGTTGATGATGTTGATCTCGAACTCGAGGCGTTCGCGGTAGGCGCGGACCTCGTCCCAATGGCCTTCGGCCCTGAGCAGTTCGAAGGGCCTTGCGTCCATGTCCTCCACCGGACAGGTCAGCGCCTCGACCAGCTCATCCCACACGGCTTCTGTGTAGTAGGGCTTCATTCGCGCGACGAGGCCATGGCGGGAATCCGCCGCCATCATGCGCGCCTCGCCTTCCTTGTCACCCGCAAGGCTGGGCAGGATCGGCTTGCGGTAGGGCGGCTTGAACGCGGTGCGCTGCGCGACGACGAGGGTGTTCGCCAGTGCCTCGGGCACGTCGGCGAAGATCTCCTCCATCATCGGCCCGCTCTTGATCCACCATTCGTTCGACGAGCGCGGCCGGTCGGTGCTGTCGACATGGGTGGAGCTGGCGATGCACAGCAGCGCATCATGTGCCGCATAAAATGAGCGCTCGGCAAAGCAGGCCGGGTTGGTGGCGACGAGCGGGATATCGCGCGCATAGGCCAGATCGATCAGCCCGGCCTCGGCAGCCATTTCACTCGCATCGCCGCGCCGCGCGAGTTCGATATAGAGCCGCTGGGGGAACAGCGCCTCAAGCTCAGTGAGATAGGCTTCCGCCGCGCTTGTCTGCTCCCCAGCGAGCAGCCGCACGAGTGCACCCTCCGCCGCCGCCGTCAGGCAGAGCAGCCCCTCGGTGCGCCCTTTGAGTTCGGCGAGTGGCACATGGGCCTCGAATTCGAGCGGACGGCCCAGATGCGCGTGGCTGACGAGGTGGCAGAGGTTCTGATAGCCCGCCTCATCCTGCGCGTAGAGCGCGAGCCAGTCGATCGTCGGCGCACTGGCGCCGAAGCCGGTCGGTGCAGCGCCTTCGCGCGATGGCCGCGCGACCGCAAGCATCGTGCCGATGATCGGCTGCACCCCGGCATCGAAACAGGCCTTGGCAAAAGCGACGCTGCCATAAAGCCCATTGCGATCGGTGATCGCCGCCGCCGGAAACCCGCGCTCCGCCGCCGTCTTGGCAATCGCCTTGGGGTCGATCGCACCGTCGAGCATCGTGTAGGACGAGAAGATGCGCAGCGGAACGAAGGGGGTGTGGGGCATTGGGCGAAGCTAGGGCTTGGGGGGTGATTCTGCGAGGGTTCGGAGGGGCATTATCAACCGGGAATAAACCGCTTCCCTTCCGTTCGTGTCGAGCGAAGTCGAGACACA
>CAILIO010000345.1 GCA_903834285.1 uncultured Sphingomonadales bacterium
GCCGGCAATCACGGCATAGGACCATTCCCGATAGCGCACACTACGGCTCATCGCGACGATGAGACCGCCATAGAGAAAGACCAGATAGGTGATCAGGCCGATCACCCCCATATCTGCCGTGACGGCCAGATAGGCATTGTGCGCCGATGATGCGACAGTGATATATTGTTCATGGTGGCGATAGCCGACACCGAGGATCGGATGTTCCTTGATCACCCCGATCGCCTCCTGCCAAGCGGCAAAGCGGCCGGTGCCGCCCGAACCCAGTCCGCGCCGTGCGCTATCCACGAGCAGCACCTTGGAGGCGATGATGGGCAGCAGCGGCAAGCTCGCGATCAGTCCGCCCAGCACTCCAATGAACAGCAGCAGCCGTTGCCGCAGATTGGCGATCAGAAAGTAGTTCAGCGCGATCATCGCGGTACCCGCGGCCATCGCCAGAATGCCGGACCGGTTCTGCGACACCAGCAACATGTACAAGGACACCGCCTGGACCAGACCGCGCACCAGCTTGCTGCGGATGGCGAAAGAGACCAGGAAAGTCGATGCGGCCACGGATCCCCAATAGTTGGGACCAATGCGCCCCTGAAAGCGCCCGCTCGTGTAATTGTTATCAACGAGCGCAATGACCTGCACCATGGCCTGAAACACCGCCAGCGATGAAAGGACGCCGCGCGCGATGTTTTCCGTGCTGTCCATCTGCGATGCCATCACCCCCATCAGGGCAAAGACAAACAGGCCCAGCACGATCAAGCCGAGGTCCTTGGCTTCCGGCTCGGGAAAAAAGCTGACGGTGATCAGCGTGATGATCCACAAGAACAGCGCCATCGGCACGCGGCTGAGATCGGGCGCCATATAGCGCCGGACCACGGTGATCAGCGCCGGAAGGAGACCCAGGGCGACGGCGACCAGTGTGATCCCGATCGAATCCGCTGATTCATAGCGCGTGTCCACTTTGCCCAGCGCGGCGATGAAGCCGCGCTTGGGTGTGACCGCAAAGGACATCAGCGGGATCAGCGCCAGCCAGTAGCCCCACAGCGAATTGACGCAGGTGAGATCTCGCCAAGTCTGGCGCAGATCGCCAAGCGTGGTCGCGACCAGCCCCGCGAACAGCGGAAGCTGGCCGGGCGCCGCGCCCGTCTCGACCCCTGCACTAGTGGACGCCATCGGCAGCAACCTTGGCTGTGTCTTGCAGCTTGGCGTAAAGGCCCAACAAATTGGCCTGCTGGCTATGCCAGCTGTAGTCGGTCACCACTGCCTGACGACCGCGCCCCCCCATCGCCAGCGCTTCTTCGGGGTTGTCGTGCAGCCACTGAATCTGCTTCGCCGCGGCCTCGATGTCGCCGGCGGGCACGCAGATGCCGCAGCGGTCCTTGTCGACAATCGCGCGCCAGACAGGAAAATCGGACAGCACAATCGGCAGTCCGGCGGCCATGTATTCAAAGAACTTGGTCAGCTCTTTTTCGTAATAGTGCTCGTTGTACGGGAACACGGCCAGGCCCGCGGTCCAAGGCTCCAAGAACGCCTCGACCATTTCCTGCGCCACGAAATAATCGACGCCCTGCAGGATGACGGTCGACGCCTCGCCCTCGGGCAGGGTGGACCGCTTGGCCCATTCGATCGAGCCGTCCTTGGCCATCAGGCCGACATGGACATTCCCCGCTGCCTCGATCATTCGGGGGGCAAGCTCCTTGGGGATACGCCCGGAAAAGTGCACCAGGCTGCCAGGCAGCCTCTGCGCGAGCGCGGCATGAACGAGCGCGCCCCGGCTTTCCGAGGCGGTGCCGGCATAAAGCAAGCGGATGCGATCGGGCCGGTTGGCGCGTCGATCCACCGATCGGAGGCGGTCGGACCGTTCAAGATGCGGATAGTTCAGCACCGGGGTCGCGCCGGGAAAGCTGCGTTCATAGTAGCGTTCGGCAATCACCACTTCGAACGCGCGATTGGCCAGCCCCGCAGTCAACGAATAGGCTCCCGCGATCAGCGAACGAAACGGGCCCGGTATCCATTCGCGCACGCCAGCGGCCTGCGCGAAGTCCTCGTGCACGTCGTAGATCACTTTCTTGCCCAGCAGCCTGAGCGCAAAACCAGCCGGGATCAGCTCCGGGTCGTGCAGATGAAAAATCTTGGCGCCCGTGCCAAGCCCGCGCCGGAAGACCTCAAAGACGGTGAGCGAGACACGTTCGAGCCGGTTGCGCGGCTTGCGCACCGCGACGACTTTCACTCCGTCGACCACTTCGTCCGCCGGATTGCGGATCACCAGATGGACATCGTAGCCAGCGCTCGCCAGCGTACGGCACTGGCGAAAGAAGATGCGGTTATCCTGCCGTTCATGGTGAGACGACAGATGAGCGACTTTGACGGCGGACATGGATCGTTCCTGTCGTGGCTTGATTGCAACGTCGACGCTCTTAGCCCTCAGCCGGTTCTGCGGTCTGCCTTTTGCCTGAAAACATGCCCAATACTTCGCTCACCAAGCCGGCCATCATGCCACCGAACAGCGCCATGAGGATGCCCAGCGCAAGGACCAGCTTGACCTTGAGGGTGGGCAGCTGTGGCGGCAGAGCAGTGGTCTCCACCGTCAGGTCGCCCACGCTGTCCAGCGTGTTACGGATACGCTTGTAGCGGTCGTAATCCGCCTCGTAGATCTGCAATTCATAGTCGCGCTCATGCTCGAGTTCGGCGACCTGACCTGTTGATTGCAGGCTCGACTGCATCTGCTGCTTGGCTTCCGCCATCGCCGAATGCTGGGCAGCGGCGCGCTGGGCCTGCGCGGCAGCCTCGACGTTCAGGCTCGCCAAAGCGGACTTTTGAAGCTGGGCGGTCTGCGCGGCGATCGCGGCCTTCAGGGCCGCAATCTTGCGCTGCCCCTCGATGCTCAGCGGGTGCTGCGAGCCATAGCGGCTGCCGTTGCTGGCTGCGTCGGCCAAGGCCAGGTTGAGCTGGGTATGCAATTGCTGAAGGCCGAAATCGCTGTTGACTGCGGACTGTGCCACTGCGGCCCGGTTTCGCGCCGAAGCCAGCGCAGCCTCGCCATCGGCCGCAGCCTGTTGCGCCCGCAACTGACCGATCTCGTTGCCAACAGTGGTGGATTGCAGATTGAGCACGCCCGCCTTCGCACGGGCCTGCGCCAACCGCGCCTCCAGCTCCTTGATTTTCTCGCGGCGCGCATCAATTCCCGCGAGCAACTCCTTGGTGTTGGCTTCCACCACCTCGCGGCGCAGTGCGGCTTCGCGCTCCACGTGCGCCTTGACCAACGCGTTCGCCACCTTGGCGGCGATGAAGGGGTCCTTCCACGTGAAGCCAACCTCGATCGCATAGCTTTGCCCGATGCGCGTTGCAGTCAAGTTCTCCTTGACGTTGTTCTGCGCGCGCCGCTCCGGCGTATCGCGGGGGTCCTGATCGTCACCCAGCCCGATCAACGAAAAAAGCCTCGTCGTCTTGCTGGGCTTGGTGAAATCATCACTTTTGTCCAGATGCAATTCCTTGACCACAACCGCGGCGTTGTTGCGCGTAGTCAGGTTGGCAATCTCGGTTTCCACCGCGTCGTCCGACGGCATCAGGTAGTTTAACACGCCGCCGCGCTCGTCATTGAGCACGTTGCGCCGGGCGTCGATCAGGACATGTACCGTCGCGGTATATTTGCGCGGCGCAAAAACAAGGAAAATGCCTACGAGGGCCGCAATGACGAGGGCGGTCTTCCAAATGACGCCAAAACGGCGCCGGAAGAAACCAACCACAACCTGGCTCGTCTCGCTCAACGGCCTGACTTGAACTTGCTCCATTTGCATCGCGCCCCGACTGCTAAAAGCCCACGAACCGGGCTTCGCGTTTGTAACCAAGAATCGTCAAGCCTGCCCGCTTTGCGAAGAACACAGCCCACCCCATTCGTTCTATCAATCAGCGCTGATAATGCACTTTTCTAGGCATATAAAGCGTGATCTCATCGCCCCCTGTTTCAGCAGAGGACAGCCGAGGACTATTGGCAAGCAAATCCTGCCAGCCATCGGGAACGCCGAAACGCGCGCTATACACGGCCAACCAGCCCCACAAGGCGGGCGGCAACCCGGGCTTTTTGTCATTGATCACGGGAACCTGCACAGTGCCCACCTTGTTGCCGAACAGGCTCGGGTCTTTTGCCCCGGCGAGGACTGTCCGCACAAGGCGGTGCAAGGCGCGGTCATTCTGATCATAGGCGGGGCGGCCATTGCGCTGCGCCAATTCTGCCAAAAGCATGAGCGGTTGCAGCGAATAGACATGGTAATGCAAGGCCTGCCGCCCGCGCTTCAATTCCTCGGGCAGATACCCGTCTGCCGTGATCGATTTGACGCCGTCCTCCAAAGCATTCATGCCAAAATCGAAGCTGTCGGCATCACCTGTCGCAGCGCCGGTGGCACCGATCGCCAGCCCTGCCCAGTAAAGCTGGTTGTTCCGCGCGGTTCCGCCGAGCGGGGCGCTGTCGCGATAGCGGCGCAGGTCCTGCGCCAAACCCAGTAGCCAGCCCTCGATCTTGTGGTTGTCCGCCTGCCCGGAGGCAGCTGTCGGCGCATTGCGGATTTGCAGAAAGGTCAGCGCCAGGCCCGCCAGCAGGGTCGATTGTTTGAATCGCCCTGCCGTGCCGTCAACTTGAGACAGGGCATTGGCCTGTGCCCATGTCGCCAGCGCAGATCTCGCACAGTCGGCGGCACCGATGTTGCGGCCATTTGATTTGATATAGCGGTTGGCACTTAGTGTTACATCTACCATGTAGGCGATGATCGGCGCCATGGCCTCCTTGTAGCGCGCCTCGGCCTCTGCAGAGACGACGTCATGGGCGCCCCCCGCCTTGTAGCGGGTGTTGACATCCAGCTTCACGATGGCCGGCGGGGTCGGGCTGCAAGCCTGCTGCGGTGCCCGCGCATTGCCCGCAGTATTGATGCCCGGAACGTCGAATGGCGGATCAAACGTCTGGCGGCCATTGTGCGAAGCGGTAATCGTGTTACCATTACAGGCGGTTGCTGCAAAAAAGAGTGCGCTTCCAATACTGAGTTGAAAGCCCCCCCGCCAGAGGCCGGTCAAACGCATTGCCATCTTGCCACTTTCTCTGCTGCGCGTCCCGAACTGGGCCCTGAAGGCGATCTCTAGACCTTGTCGGATATGGGATTGGGATTTAACAAGATAGTGACAGTGCACAATGCAATAATCTTGGTTAAAAGCGCGCGTGCAGTGTGCATCCGAATCATGGGTTCGGGAGGGAATATGCATAGAATGAGGATTGGGGCTCAAATGGATGGTTCTCGCATTTGGCGGCGCTCAGGCGTGATTGTGACGGCATTTGTCACGCTGTGTGCCTCGGTCTTGTCGGGGTGCAGTACCGCACCCCTGCCAAAGGTGGAACAAGCCAGCGAGGCCAAGATCGATACCAGCGCCAGCTACAAGATCGCGCCGGGCGACACGGTTCACATCGTTGTCTACAACGAAGCGGACCTGACTGGCGACTTCCTTGTTCTGCCCGAAGGCAACATCCAGTTGCCGATCGTCGGGGTTGTGCCGGTGGCAGGTCTTTCGGCGGACCAGTTGGCCCAGTCGCTGACAGAGAAACTGGACGGCAAGATCCTGATCCAGCCGCGGGTGTCCGTGAACTTGGCCCAGTTGCGCTCGGTCTATGTTGCCGGCGCGGTAAACCGGCCCGGCGCATATGCCTATGCCCCTGGCTTGACGGTGCAGATGGCCGTGGCGATGGCGGGCGGCTACACGGATCGGGGTGCGCGCCGGCGTGTTCTGGTCCAGCGTTTTGGCGGCAACGAGCGGCAGTTCGCACTCGATCCGGCCACGCCGATCATGGTCCTGCCAGGCGATGTGCTCACGGTGCCTGACCGCGAGTTCTAGTCACCGCAGGCCGCGTTCTGCACGCACCGAAATCCCGGCAAGACGGGCGGCTGCCTGATCGGGCGGTACCTGTTTGCCACAGCCATGCTAGGGACGCTTTTGGCTTTCGCTCAGAAACTGCGCGGCTATTGGAAGAGCCAGAACGACCGGGTTTACGCCTTTGCCGACCAGTTGCTTTATGGCGGAGGCAACATGCTGGCCACGGTCCTGCTTGGGCGCACGCTGCCGGCGGAGGACTTTGCCGCCTTTGTAACGGCCGTGGCGGTGTACTTTGTGATCTACGGCTTTCACCGGGCCTTGCTGGTAATGCCTTTTCTGCTGTCGGCGAAGGAAACCGTCGATGAACGGACAAAGTCGCAATGGGTCTGGCTGGCCCTGATATCGTCGCTGACGCTGTTCGCTCTGATGCTGCTGGTGGCCTTGGGGATGCGGCAAATGGGCTTTGCCGATTTTGCCTTCCGCACTGCCATATTTGCCAGTTTGCAGGCGCCGGCGCTGCTCTTGCAGGAATTTGGCAAGCGCTGGCTCTATCAGCATGGGAAGGGCGCCGGCGTCGTGGCGTCATCAGCGGTCTCGCTGTTGGGCATCCTGGCTGGCATAACCATGATCTCTCTGGGTATTTTGCCGCCTGCCTACGCCTCAGCCGTGATGGGGGCAGCGGCGATAGCGGCTGCAGTGATGCAGTTCTGCGTGCTCCCGCCACAAGCGGTGCTGCCCAGTGCGTCCGCGATGTGGCGGCTGCTTGCCCCCCGCTTGGCCTTCGGGCTGTGGCAAAGCGCCACGCACATCCCCTATGTCATTTATAACAATGGCTTTCCGCTGCTGCTCGCGAAAGAGGGATCGCCCCTGGCGGTCGCCAGCTTTGCCGCATTGCGCAATCTGCTCGCCCCCACGTACAGCCTGATCAGCGCGGTCGATTCCACCGACAAAGTACGGGCCGTCAAAGCCATGCGCGAACACGGCGTTCACGCCGCCTTCGCGTCAACGCAAGGAACGCGCAACGTGCTGCTTCTGCTCGGCACACCCTTCATCGTGCTGGTGGCGGCATCGGGGCCGTGGTTGCAGAATTTCGTCTATGGCGGCAGGTACAACAACCCGGCCGAACTGACCGTGCTTGCGGTCTATTGCTTCTTTCTGATGATCAATCAGCCGTTCGAGACGTTTCTGACCGTCAATCAGTTTGGTGGAGCGCTGTTTGCATCGCGCGCCGTCAGTGCGCTGGTCACCTTGGCCGCGACGACGGTGCTGGTGCCGCGCTTTGGACTGATGGGCGCAGTATGCGCATTGCTGATGGCACAAATCATCAATTGCGCGCTATTGGCGTTGAACAGCAGGGTCTGTTTGCGCGCAGAACAGCCGCAAGAACAGGATGCACCACGTTAGTGGTTCAGCCCGCCATGGAGAACGTCGATGGTATTCGCTGGTACATTCCGCCGCTTGTTTGATCGCCGTCCCACCTGGATGAAACCGGGGTCGAGCCGGTTTGTCGATGTGGGCTGGTTGATGGCGGCGGAATCAGCCGGTTTTATCTGGTTTGAGCCGCGGCGCGTGAAAAGCGATGCGCCAGCCGCCCGCCATGCCAAATCAGCCAGCAATTGCCCTGCCGTTGTGGAGCATGAAGCGCGGATCTATGAAATTGCCTGCCCGATTGACGCGCGGCTTTCGTTTCGGCGCGATGAAAAGGGCGTGCCGGTCCTCGGCAATCTGGATGGTGATCAGGCGACCATTCGCGGCAAGCATCTCAACAGCATGCTCGCGATCGTGGCGGAGCGGGAATGGCGCCATCCCGACCGGCCAATGATCCAGCTTTCCACCCCTTATGTCATGGTGGCCGATGAACCGGTCTATGCGCTGCAAGTGCCGCCGCTGACGACCTACAACGCCGAGCCGTGGCCCGGTGTGCTGTTCGGCGGACGCATGCCGATCCATATCTGGCCGCGCCAGTTGATGTGGGCGTTTGAATGGCACGATACGAGCAAGCCCTTGGTCTTGCGCCGGGGTGAGCCGTGGTTCAACATCCTCTTTGAGACCCATGATCCCAGCCGCCCTGTGCGCGTTTTCGAGGCCCAGAAGACGCCCGCGCTCGAGGAGCACATGAAGGGACTTGCCGGCGTCAGCAACTATGTGAACCGCACCTTCTCGCTGTTCAAGATCGCCGAACAGCGGCGGCCGGCCAAGCTGCTCGAACGAAAGCAAAAGTAGACTGGCCGGCCGAGGCCCGCACCTCAGGCTGGGGCTGCGGCCGCCTGCGCCGCTTCCTTCGCGATCACGCGGCGCAGCATATTGGCGTAAGTCGCAGGATCCTGCGCGCCGGGGATCATGTACTTGCCGTTGACAATCATCGCGGGGACACCGGAGATGTTCCAGTCCCAGGCCTGCTGCTCGCCGGCCTCGACGATGGCATCGATCTCGGGATCGTTCAACGCGGCAGCTGCCTCGGCGCGGTTGATGCCGACCGACGCGGCAACCTCGGTGAGGACGGTCGGGTCGTTCATCCGGCGGCGCTGCTGGAAGTGCGCGTCGAACAGCGCGCGCTTGAGCTTGACCTGCATTTTCGCGCCGTGCTCGCGCAGCACGTAGACGAGCAGGCGGTGGGCAAGGCGGGTGTTCCACATCATCGCCGGGGGCGCTTCGCCCCCTTCGTCTTTGGCACCGGTATAGCTGAACGAATAGCCCGCAGCTTCGGCCGCCTGCGCCATCCGCCCGCGCGCGTCTGCCGCCTGTTCGGGCGTGCGGCCATACTTGCGCTGGATATGCGCTGCGCTTTCCTCGCCATTCTCCGGCATGTCCGGGTTAAGCTCGAAGGGATGGAAGCGCACCGTGGCGCTCACTTCATCCTGCATCCCGGCCAGCGCGGTTTCGAGCTGGTTATGGCCGATCACGCACCACGGGCACATGACATCGGACCAGATATCGACGGTGACGGGTACCGGTTTACTCATTGCTCGATCCACCATTTGAGGAGGTGATGGGCCACCGCGAAAGGCGGCGGGGCGATGAAGGCGCCGTCCTCGGCGCCGGTCTTGAGGGCTTCCATCGCATAGACCACTTCGTCGCGCGTGAACCAGCGCGCGTCGTCGAGTTCGGTCGTATCGATGGTAATCGCCGGATCATCGGCATAGGCATGGCAGCCGATCATCAGCGAGGAGGGGAACGGCCAAGGCTGGCAAGCGACATAACGCACATCGCGCACGCGCACGCCGGCTTCCTCGAACACTTCGCGCGCCACGGCTTCCTCGATCGATTCGCCCGGTTCGACAAAGCCCGCCAGTGCCGAATAGCGCCGCGGCGGAAAGCGCGGCTGGCGGCCGAGCAAGAGCTGGCCTTCCCATTCGACTGACATGATCGTGACGGGATCGACGCGCGGGAAATGCTCCGCCTTGCAATCCATGTTGGTGCACTTGCGCTGCCAGCCGCCCTTGCCGAGCTTGGTGGTATAGCCGCAGCGCGCGCAGAAACGGTGGCGGGCGTGCCAATCGACCAGCGCGCGGGCGCCGCCGTATGTCGCCAGATCGCCTGCCGGGAGCGAGGCCATAGCGCCCCAGAGCCGCGGATTGGCCGGGCCCGGATTGCCCTTGAGCGTCGGCGCCACGGCCGCAAAGCACGCGCGCTCCGAGCTATCGAGGCCGAGGAATACCAACTCATCCGCCGGATCGGCATCGGCGAGCGTACCCCAGACCAGCGCCCCGTCGTCGCCGATCACCGGGTCGAGTCCGTCGAGCCGCAGCAGGCGCGCCCGCCAGTTCATCAGTTCGCCGAGCTTGTCGGCATCTGCGCGGATATGGTCGGCGCGGTCGAGGCTTGCCCCGGTGAACGAAATCGGTGGATCGGGCCTATAGAGCATCAGGTCACGCCGCCTTCTTCATGGCCGAAATGTCGGTTAACACCGCCTTGGGGAACTCCTCCGAGAGCGGCAGGGCTGACGAGGGCATGAATTGCACGAACAGGCCCGCCCGCAGGCCCACGCGGGTGTTGACGAAGCCGACCGTGCCAGCCGCGCCAGACCAGCCATAGGTGCCCGCATCCGGGCCCAGCCCGACCCGGCCGCCTGCGCCAAAGCCAGCCCCTGCGACCCAGGTCCCCGCAAGATCGGCACTCGCGGGCAGCAGGTTGCTCGTGCCGAGGCGCACCGCCGCCTCGCTCATGACCCGTGTCGTGCCGATCGCGCCGCCACCTGCAAGCATCATCAGGAAGCGGTCGTAATCGCGCGGGCTGCTGACAAGGCCTGCACCGCCAAACGGGAAGGCCGGCGGATCGAGATAGACCGAAGTTGCGCCCGGATCGATCGGATCGGTCTTGCCGTCATGGATGACGTAGTTGGTGGTGAGGCGCGGGGCCTGTGCGGCGCTGACCTGGAAACCGGTGCTTGCCATCCCGCAGGGACCGAAGATGCGCGCGGCAAGGAAGGCCGCGAAATCCTGCCCTGATACCACCTCGATGATCCGCCCGACCAGATCGAGCGCGACCGAATAGCTCCACCGCGTGCCCGGCTCATAGACCAGCGGCATCTCGGCGAGCTTGTCCGCAAATTGAGCCAGACTGGGCACCGTCTTCACGCCGCTAAACGGGGGAATGGCCATCCGCGATGCCTGTCCTGGCACCAACCCGGCAGCCTCGTAGGCCTCCTTGATAGGCCCCTTCTGGATGATCGAATAGCCCAGACCAGCGGTGTGCGTCAGCAAGTGGCGCAAGGTGATCGGCGTCAGCACGGGCTTCAGCTCGGTGATCGAACCATCCGGTGTCACCTGCACCTGCATCTGCGCAAACTTCGGCAGGAAATCGCTGATCGGCTGGTCGAGCCCGATCTTGCCTTCATCGACCAGCATCATCGCGGCCATGCCGGTGATCGGCTTGGTCATCGAATAGATGCGGTAAAGGCTGTCGAGATCGACCGGCGCCGCCGAATCGAACGCCATGGAGCCGCGCGCGATCTGTGCGGGTGCATTGCTGCCCCACCCCAGCGCGGCGACCGCGCCGGCAAGCCGGCCCGAGGCAACATAGTCGTACACGAGGTTGGTCACCGTCGGGTACATTTCCTCGGCCGAAGCCTGAGCGAGAAGGCGTCCGGGCAGCAGGGTCGATCCGGTGAGACCTGCACCAAGCCAGCCCGCCGACCGCAGCAGGGAACGCCGGGAAAGCAAATGCGTGTGATCTTGCATGAACTACCTGTTTGCGAGCGCCAGGCGCGCGGCCTTGGCAAAAACCGTGGGCAGCCCCGCCGCCTCCACAGCGTCGACCGGCCAGAACTCCCCCTTGGGCAGAGTAGCGCAATCGGCGCTCCCGCAAAGCAACAATTGCAGTTCAAGATCGAAATGCGTGAAACTATGGCGGACTATACCAGCGGCGCGCCATTCTCCTGCCGCCGGCGGCGCGGCGTGCCCGTTGGCCTTGGCGGACCAGCCATCATCGGGCAGCGCGCGCATCCCGCCGAGCATCCCTTTGCCCTCGCGCTGAACGAGCAGCACCGCGCCGTCCCGCTCGATCCAGAAGGCCGTTCCGGTCCGCGTCGGCTTGGCCTTCTTCGCCGCCTTGAGCGGAAAGGCCTCTGCCGTGCCTGCCGCGCGCGCAGTGCAATGATCGGCCAGCGGGCATAGCAGGCAGCGGGGTGCGCGCACCGTGCAGATCGAGGACCCGAGGTCCATCATCGCTTGCGCGAAATCGCCGGCCCGCTGATCGGGCGTTATCGTATCGGTTGCCACGCGAATCGCCGTCCGCCCCGCCGGCAGCGGCTCGCCAATTGCAAAGAGGCGGGAGACCACCCGCTCGACATTGGCATCGACGACGACCGCGCGCTCGCCAAAGGCAATCGCGGCAACCGCCGAAGCGGTATAGGCGCCGAGCCCGGGCAACTCGCGCAAGCCCGCTTCGGTCTCCGGAAAGCCGCCGCGCCGCGTCACTTCACGCGCGCAAGCGAGCAGATTGCGCGCGCGGGCATAATATCCCAACCCCGCCCAGGCAGCCATGACATCGGCATCCGGCGCCGCCGCGAGCGCCTCGACCGTGGGCCAGAGCACGAGGAATTTGGCGTAGTAGGCCCGCACCGCCGCGACAGTCGTCTGCTGGAGCATGACTTCCGAAAGCCACACGCCGTAGGGATCTGGCGCCGGTTCGCCTGGCTGAACCCGCCACGGCAGGCGCCGCGCATTCACGTCATACCACGCAAGCAAGGCAGAGCCGATGCTGCCCCCATCCCCGATCCGAACGCTCTCGCCACTGGCCTGCATGGCGCGGCTATGGCATGGCGGCGGCGACAATGGAACGTGATCGGCCCTCCCCTCCCAAAAGCGCCAAGACCCCGGCGCCTGCGCGCACTTATGAACGCCCGCGCGGCGGCGAGGCGCGCGCGGTTGCCGACCTCATGCCCACGATCGGGCGCACCGCGTTCCGCCGCTTCGGCTTTGTGCAGAGCTCGGTCGTCTCGCGCTGGGGCGAGATCGTCGGGGCAGCGCACGCCCGCCACTGCGCGCCCGAATCGATCCGCTTTCCCCCCGGTGAGCGGGCGGAGGGCATTCTCCAACTGGTCGTCACGCCCGCCCACGCCCCACTCATCCAGCACGTGATCCCGGAGATCATCGAACGGGTGAACCAGTTCTTCGGCTACCGCGCAGTGGTGCGGATCAAGCTGCGGCAAGGTGCGGTTCAGCCGCCCGCTGCCACCCAGCCCAAGCGCCCGCTCCGCACCGCGCCGCCATCGCTCAAGCCGATTCCTGTGGAACTCGGCGAGAGCCTGCGCGATATCGGCGATCCGGAGCTGCGCACGGTGCTGGAATCGCTGGCGCGCAGCCTGGACGAAGTCAACGGGAAGCAAGACTGACAATGCGCAAGATGATGAAGACTGTGGGCCTCCTCCTGGCCGCCTTGTTTGGCGCTGCTCTGCTCACCGCCGCGAGCAAGCCCGCAGCCCCCGCGCCCAAGGCCAACTGGAACGCCGTCGTCGTGCGCACTCCGCTCGACAGCCATCTGCTCGGCAATCCCAATGCCCCGGTGAAGCTCGTCGAATACATCAGCTACACCTGCCCGCACTGTGCGCATTTCGAGATGGAATCCGATGCCCAGTTGCGCGTCGGCTTCATCGCCACCGGCAAGGGCTCGATCGAGGTGAGAAGCTATGTCCGCGATCCGATCGACCTGACCGTCGCGCTCCTCACCCACTGCGGCCCCCCGTCGAAGTTCTTCGGCAACCACAGCGCTTTCCTGCGCAACCAGACCACTTGGCTGGCCCCGATGGCCAGCCTGACCGAAGCGCAGAAGGCGCGCTGGTCGAACACCGATTTCGCCGCTCGCACCCGGGCCATCGCCAGCGACCTCGGGTTCTATACGCTGATGGAGGCCCGCGGCTACGACCGGCCGGAAGTCGATCGCTGCCTCGGCGACAAGGCGCTGGCCGAACGCCTCGCGCAGCACACCAAGGATGCGAGCGACAAGGACTTCGTCAGCGGCACGCCCAGCTTCCTCCTCAATGGTGTGCCGCTGAGCGGGACCTATTCGTGGACGACGCTCAAGCCGCAGATCGAAGCGCGGCTGCGTTGAAGCGGCGATAATCCACGGCCCGCTGCGCGCGCCCCTTCAATACCGCCGGCCAATCGGCTAGCACCCTACCGTCTGTTGTCTTTCACGAGCGAAGCGAACCCCGACCCCATGCAGACCAAGCTCTTCACGCCCGCACGTCTCCTCCTTGCGCTTATCGCGCTTCCGCTCGCGCTCGGCCTTGCCGCCTGCGGCAAGAAGGACGATGCCGCCAAGGCAGGTCCCGTCGGCGGGCCGCTCAATGCCGTAGCGCCGCCTGCCGGCAAGGCGTGGGCCGACGTCATCACGGTCACGCCCGAAGGTGGCTACCGGATGGGCAACCCCAATGCGCCGATCAAGGTCATCGAGTTCGGCTCGCTGACGTGCCCGCACTGCGCCGAGTTCGAGGAAAAGGGCTATCCGCACTTGCGCGACGAATACGTCGCCAAAGGCACGGTGAACTTCGAATTCCGCAACTTCGTGCGCGATCCCTATGATACCACGATGGCCATGCTAGTGCGCTGCGGTTCGCCGGACAGCTTCTTCGCGCTGACCGAGCAGGTCTACTCCAACCAGAAGGCGATCTTTGACCAGCTTCAGCCGATCGGCCCGAAACTTCAGGCCGCCAATCTGCCGCCTGCGCAAATCTTCAAGGCCATCGGCGAACAAGGCGGGCTGATCGATTTCTTTGCCGCGCGCGGGATCGCCAAGGACCAGGGCGCGCAGTGCCTTGCCAAGAGCGAGGCCGCGAGCAAGCTGGCCGACGATACCTCGAAGGCGGGCGACAGCTTCAATATCACCGGTACGCCGAGCTTCATCGTCAACGGCAAGAATGTCGAAGTGGCGACGTGGGACGCGCTCGAGCCGATCCTCAAGCAGGCCGGCGCGCGTTGATCGCCAGGAGCTGACCAAGTCCATGCTGTGCGGGGGCGCTAGGCATGGTTGAAGGGGGGGGCGCAGCGAGCCGCATTCCCATGCAGTTCACGCGCCTGAAGCTCTCGGGCTTCAAGAGTTTTGTCGAACCCGCCGAGCTCAGGATCGAACCCGGCCTCACCGGCGTCGTCGGCCCCAACGGCTGCGGCAAGTCCAATCTGCTCGAGGCCATCCGCTGGGTCATGGGCGAAGGCTCGGCCCGGAGCTTGCGCGGCGGGGGCATGGAAGACGTGATCTTCGCCGGCACCGCCAGCCGCCCCGCGCGCGACTTTGCCGAAGTCATGCTCAGCGCCGAGACGGACCCGTCCGGCCCCTTCGGCGGCGAGCTTGAAGTCGTCCGCCGCATCGAGCGCGGCGCAGGCAGCGCCTACCGCGTCAACGGACGCGATGTGCGCGCAAAAGATGTCGCGCTGGTCTTCGCCGATGCCGCGACCGGCGCGCACAGTCCCGCGCTGGTCAGCCAGGGCCGCATCGCCGCCGTCATCGCCGCGCGCCCGGCCGAACGCCGCGCGATGCTGGAAGAAGCCGCCGGGATCGCCGGCCTTCACGTCCGCCGCAAGGACGCCGAAACCAAGTTGCGCGCCACCGAAACCAACCTCGCGCGGCTCGATGATCTGATCGCCACCCTGGAAACCCAGGTCGGCACACTGCGTCGGCAGGCTCGCACCGCCGAACGCTACAAGCAACTTTCCGAACGTGTCCGTGTTGCCGAGGCACGGCTGATCTTCGCGCGCTGGCGCGATGCCGCCGCCGCTGCCGAAGCCGCCCGTGCCGCCGCCGCGCGCGCCGAAGACGCCGTCACCGCCGCGCAAGCCGCCGCGCGCACCGCGCAGGACACCCAGCACGCCGCTGCCGCCGACCAGAGCGCCGCGCGCGATGCGCTGTTCGACCGCCGGCAGGACGCTGCCGCACAAGGCCAGCGCATCGCCGCACTCACCGCACAGGCCGAAGCAGCCGCCCAGCGCCTTGGCGATATCGACCGCCAGATCTGCCGCATCGAGGACGAACGCAGCGAGGCCGACCGCCTGACCCGCGACGCTGCCGAAGCGCTGACCCGCCTCGAAGCCGATCTTGCCGCCGCCGATGCAGTGCTTTCGGCGCAGACCGCAGAGGGACCCGCACTCAAGGCCGCCGAAGCCGCCGCCGAACAGGCCGCCCGCGCCGCCGAACTCGCGCTCGCCGCGATGGTGGCCGAACAGGCCGGGATCGAGGCCGAATGGCGCGTCGCCGAAGCCGCGCTCGCCGCAGCCCGCCAGCGCCTTGTCCGGCTCGATGGCGAAGACGCGCGGCTCGCAGCAACCTTGCGCGCGCTGGACGCCGAACCCGATCCGGCCGAGGCCATGGCCGCCGCCGAGGCCCGCCGCGCAGAAGCTGCCGCGACGCTGGCAGAGGTCGGCGCGCGCCGCGAAAGTCTTACCGCCGCGCGCGAAGGCCTTGCTGCCGCGCGCGATACGGCCGCGTCGGACCTCGCTGCCGCACGCGCTGATCTTGTCGGGCTGGAGCGCGAAGTCGCCGCTCTTGCGCGGGACAAGGCCGCCCGCGAAGCGGCTGCGGCGCGCACCGGCAAAGGCCCCAGCGCGCTCGCCGCCGCGCGCGCGGCCCCCGGCTACGAACGTGCGCTTGCCGCCGTACTCGGCCGCGATTCCGGCGCGCCGCTGGGCGCGGCAGCCACCGGCGATGGCCGTTTCTGGACCGGAGCAGAGGCGCCTGCCCCGCGCGCCGATGCGCTGCTCCACAACGTCACCCGCTGCCCGCCCGAACTTGCCGCGCGCCTCGCGCTGGTGCGGGTTGCGGATGCGGATTCCGGCGAGCCGCTGGCCCCCGGCGAATGGCTAGTCACGCGCGAAGGCCACTTGCGACGCTGGGACGGCTTCATCGCGCGTGGCGAAGGCGGCGCCGAAGCCGCGGTGCTCGCCGCCGAAAACCGCCTTGCCGAGCTCGAAGCCGCGCTCCCCGAACGCCGCGCCGCTGCCGCGGCTGCAGAGGGAGCCAGCAGCGGTGCGCAGGCCGAACTTTCCCGCGTGCAGAGCGAGCTCAGCGCGAGCGAGCGAGCGCTGGCTGCCACCGCTGATGCCGAACGCGGGGCTCTGCGCGCGCTCGATCAGGCCGAAGCCACACGCGCCCGCATCGCCGCCCGCCGCGCCGAAATCGACCGCGCTGCAGCCGACCTCGCCAGCCAGCGCCAGTCCGCCGCAACCGATCTGGCTGAGGCCGAAACCCGCCGCGCCGCGCTGCCGGATCCAGCCGCTGGCCGGACCGCTGTCGAAGCCGAGCGCGAGAAGAACAACCGCGCTCGCGCCGCCTACCAATCGGCGATGGCAGCCGTCGCCGCGCATGGTCAGGCGCTCGCGGTCGGCAAGGAACGGCTCTCCGCCTTGCGCGGTGACATTCGCGGCTGGCAGGCCCGCGCTGGCGACGCTGCCCGGCGCCTCGCTGCTATGGCCGGGCAGGCCGAAGACCTCGCCGGGGAACGCGCGGTCGTGGTGGCCCGCCCTCCTGCGCTGGCCCGCGATCTGGCAGAGGCCGAAGCCATGCGCGTCCGCTATGCCGCCACGCTCGCCGAAGCCGAAACCACCCTCGCGCGGAGCGAGGCCGCGGCGCGCGCCGCCGATCTGGCGCTGGCTGCCGCCAATGAAACCCTCGCCAGCGCGCGCGAAGCCCGCGCCGCGCTTGGCGCCAAGGCCGAAAACGAGGACATGCGGCGGCAGGAAATGGCCGGTATCGCCGGTGAGCGCTTCCAGTGCCCGCCCCCGCTGCTCCCTGAACGCATCGGCTTTCCCGGTAGCGACGTCTCCGCCGCGCCCGAGGAATCCGCCGCGCACGACCGCCTGATCGCCGATCGCGAGCGCCTTGGGCCGGTCAACCTCGTCGCCGCGACCGAGCTGACCGAAGCCGAAACGCAGCACACCGCCATGGTCACCGAACAGACCGAACTCACCGAAGCGGTCAACCGCCTGCGCGGCTCGATCGGCGCACTCAATCGCGAGGGCCGCGAACGCTTGCGCGCCGCCTTCGAAGCCGTCGATGCCCATTTTCGCCGCCTGTTCGCGCGCCTGTTCGGCGGCGGCGAGGCACATCTCGCGCTGGTCGACAGCGACGATCCCTTGGAAGCCGGTCTCGAAATCTTCGCCCAGCCGCCGGGCAAGCGCCTGCAGTCGCTCACCCTGCTCTCCGGCGGCGAACAGGCGCTTACCGCCGTTGCATTGATCTTCGGCCTGTTCCTCACCAACCCCGCGCCGATCTGCGTGCTCGACGAAGTCGACGCCCCGCTCGACGACGCCAACATCGAACGCTTCTGCGACCTGCTCGATGCCATGGCGGCGGAGACCACCACCCGCTACCTCATCGTCACGCACAATGCTGTGACCATGAGCCGCATGCACCGCCTGTTCGGCGTGACCATGGTCGAACGCGGCATCTCGCGGCTTGTCAGCGTCGATCTTGGCGGGGCGGAGAGTTTGCTGGCTGGGGCGGGGGCTTGACAATTTTTGTAGTTACGCCAAATGAGACTTGAAATCTGACGGGCAATGGTCCGCAGGACGGTCTGCTGAGGGCCCTCTTTTGCTTTGAGGACCGCAGATGGAAATCACGTGGCTCGATGACCGGGCGGATTATGGTGAGGACCGCTACAACACATTCGGTTCACTGGTTGGCCGGCTTGTTGCCGTCACCTGGACCATTCGCGACGGAACCCGCCGTATCATTCCGTTGAGAAGAGCAAATGACCGAGAGCAAGCCCGATATCGACGAGCATTGGATTGATCCTGACGACGCGCCGGAATGGACCGAGGAACACTTCCGGCACGCCCAGCTTTCGATTGGCGGCAGGGTCGTTCGCGAGGCAGTCGGCACATGGACCAAGCCAGGCCGCCCCGTCTCCGAGAATCCCAAGAAGCAGGTGACACTGCGGCTCGATCCCGATGTGATCGAGAAGTTCCGCGCCACCGGCAAGGGCTGGCAGTCGCGCATCAATGCCGAATTGCGCAAGGCGCTCGGGATTTAAGGCGCTCGGGATCTAGTCGAGCACGAACCGCGGCCCCGGCCCTGCTGCCCCGGCGCGGTCTTCCTTGTTGTAGAGCTTGCAGCGATCGAGGCTGAGGCACCCGCAGCCGATGCATTCATCCAGCTTGTTTCGCGTGCGGGTGAGGAGCTGGATGCGCGTGTCGATCTCGCCGCGCAAGGAGCGGCTGATGCGCTGCCAATCGAGCACCGTCGGCGTGCGGCCATGGGGCAGCGAGGCAAGCTCGTGCTCGATCTCCGCAAGGCCCAGACCCAGCCGCTGCGCGATCAGGATGAAGCTCAGCCGGCGGATGTCCGAACGCAGGAAACGGCGCTGGTTGCCGCCGGTGCGGACCGAGGCGATCAACCCGCGCTCCTCGTAGTAGCGGATCGCCGAGACGGCGAGCCCCGTGCGCTGCGCGACCACGCCAATCGGCACCAGATCGTTGCGGCCCTTGGCCGGTTTGGCAAGCATCGCGAATCCCCGAAGAAATCCCTTGACCTCAAGTCAGCTTGAGATTGCATAACCATTAGCGCGAAGATGTTCCAGATTGGAGTACATGGAGATGGCCATGCCCGCCGCGCGCCTTGAACACATCAACATCCGCGTCAGCGACCCCGATCGCACCGCTGCGCTGCTGACCCGCCTGTGCGGCTGGCACGAGCGTTGGCGCGGCCCTTCGGCGCTGGGCGGATGGACCATCCACCTCGGCGCAGAAACCGATTACATTGCGCTTTATCAAGGGGATGGTCCGCTTCCCGGCCCATTCTCCAAGGGCCAGCCGCTCAACCACATCGGCCTGCTGGTCGATGATCTTGATGCCGCCGAGCGCGTGGTGATCGAAGCCGGGCTCGTCCCGTTCAACTACGGTAACTATGTGCCCGGCCGTCGGTTCTATGCCTTCGATTGGGATGGCATCGAGTGGGAACTGGTCAGCTACAGCTGACCGGCCGCCCCCACCACGAAGCACGCCGCCGCCATCAGCGCGCCCGCGAGTCGGTTCGAGCGGAACCGTGCGAGCGCGCTGTCCCCATCCGCCGTATCGAGCGTGAGCGCCTGCCACGCGAAGTGGAGCGTGACCGGAAAAAGCGCGAAAAGCGCAATCGGATCAGGCCGCACCAGCCACACCGCACCCGCGAAGCACGTCGCCGCCATGGCATAGAGCCCGATCACCCCGGCGCGCACATGCCGCCCGAACGAGAGCGCAGACGAGCCGATGCCTACAAGCGCATCGTCCTCGCGGTCCTGCAGCGCGTAGATCGTGTCATAGGCCATGCACCAGGCCCAGCACCCGGCATAGAGCGCGGCGAGCGGGGTCAGCCGGTCAAACCCCGTGACCTCGATCCACCCCACCGGCGCGCCCCAGGTGAAGACGAGGCCGAGCCACGCCTGCGGCCAGCCGGTGATCCGCTTCATGAAGGGATAGGCGGCAACGAGCCCGAGGCTGCCCAGCGCCACGAGTTGCGCTTCCCAGCGCAATTGCAGCAGGACGATGAGCCCCACGCCGCACAGCGCGAGGAGCCAGACCCACGCGACCTTCTTCGAGATCGCCCCGCTGGCGATGGGCCGCATGGCCGTGCGCGCGACGCGGGCATCGAGATCGGCATCGACGATATCGTTGTAGACGCAGCCCGCCCCGCGCATCGCGATGGAGCCTAGGAGAAGCCACAGAACAATGCCCCAGCGGCTCGTTCCGCCAGCCAGAAACAGCCCCCACGCGCAGGGCCAGAACAGCAGCCACCACCCGATAGGCCGATCAAACCGCGCAAGCAGCGAAAGATCGCGCAAGGTCGGCGGCAGCAGCGCCACCAGCCCCTGGTGCTCGCTATCGGGAACGATTTGCGCGGCCGGCTCCATTGCGGTTCTCTGCGCTGGAACGCCGCGCGGCGCAAGATCGCCAGTTCAGTCCGGATCGGTCTAAAAATAGCGGCGCGCTGCAATTTGACCACCCGGAAATCCCTGATAGCCTTGTGCAACGCAATATGCCGGGGGGCATTCGAAACCATGCACATCCACCCGCCCAAGCCGCTGCACGGCTGGCAGGAATTCCTCAACGAGATCTTCGTGATCGTCGTCGGCGTGCTGATCGCGCTGGGCTTCGAGCAGGTGGTCGAGGAATTCCACTGGCAGCACAAGGCGGCCGAGGGGCGCGAGCGGTTGCGGTTGGAACTGCGTGCGCAGTTCTCGCTCGCGGCCGAGCAGGCGATCGTCACGCCGTGCATACTCGCCCAGCTCGACAGGCTGCGCGATCATCTCGGGCCTGATGGCGTGGGCAAGGCACCGATGCCGCTCGACCATTGGCCAGACAATGACGCGGTGCTGAGGCTGCCGACCCGGCCTTGGTCGCACAACACATGGGATGCGCTTCAGCAGGACGGCACCTCGATCCACTTCGCCAGTGACGAACAGCGCTATCTTGGCGCGCTCTACAGCGAGATCGAAACCGAGACGGCCCTGACCGCCCAATCCGGCAATGCCGCCGGGCAATTGCTGGCCACCAGCTTCAAGGGGCCGCTCAGCGAGCAGGCGCGCGCGCAATTGCTCATCGTCGTCGCCGAACAATATCGCCGCAGCCAGTATATGGGCAGGCTCGCCGCCCAGATCATGGGTGTTGCCCGTGATCTCGGGTATCAGCCGGAAGACGCGGTGGTGAATGATTACGTCCTCAATCGGAACTATGCCTCGAACACGATCGGTTTCTGCAGGAAGCAAGGCTTGCCCCTGATGGAGTGGAAGGCCGCCATGGCCAAGATCCCGCCACTTTCGAAGCGCGCAATTTAGGAACCGCCATGCACATCCACCCGCCCAAGCCGCTCCATGGCTGGAAGGAATTCCTCAACGAGATCTTCGTGATCGTCGTCGGCGTGCTGATCGCGCTGGGGTTCGAGCAGGTGGTTGAGGAACTGCACTGGCAGCACAAGGTGCATGAAGGTGAGGAGCGGCTGGATGCCGAGCTCAGGGGGCTTTATCGGGCTGCCGTCCTCCAGGTTGCGCTGGCTCCCTGCTTGACGAGCCAATACACGGGACTCGAACAGCGGGTTCTGGATGGGGGCGCAAATCTTGTTCCGGCACCCTTCATTCCCCTATCTGATCGGTTGGCATTTACCCACGCAGCACCGCCCGCCGTGCTCACCCGGTTCCGCCAAATGCAAACGCCGGTCTGGGACACGCTGAATGCCGACGGGACGATCCTCCACATGCCATTGCAGGAGCAGCGTCGTCTCGGAGTGGTTTATGCTCAGGCTAAGACCTATATTGAGGCTGGCACGCAGTTGAAGGGTCTCTCCGAGTTCACGCTCCCGCTGCAACTGGATACCACGGTACGCTACGAGCTGATTTCCAAGATTCACGACACCCGGGATGTGCATTTCAAGATGACGAATGCCGCAGTGCTTCTTGCGGCCTTTGTGAAGGAAATGGGCCACGCCCCGGGCGCGGATGAGACTTCCACCGAGTTGCGAGAGGACCAGGCTGCATCGATTGCGGCCTGCGAGCGCAACGGGTACCCGCTGGCAAACTGGAAGGACGCCATCGCCAAGCAGCCTTCGCTTACCAAACTCGGGTATTGACGCGGCTGGCGCTGCACTGCCTGTCCGCGCTAAGACTTCGGCGATGTCCGCCCACTTGCCCGCCACCCCCGCCTGGCCGCCCAAATCGGCCCCTCGTCTGTTCGTCCCCGGCCCGCTGGGTGAAGGCGCATCCGTGCCGCTTGAAGGCGGGCAAGCGCATTACCTCGGCAAAGTCATGCGGGTGGGCACTGGCGACGCCGTGATCCTGTGCGACGACCAGACCGGCGAATGGCTCGCCGAGGTCAGTGCTGCCGGCAAGCGCGATGTCACCCTCACCGTCGTCCGGCGGCTGCGTCCGCGCGAGGGGGTGCCAGATTTCTGGCTCTGCGCCGCGCTGACCAAGAAGGCCGCGTTCGATCTGGTGATCGAGAAGGCGACCGAGCTCGGAGTCGCGGTACTTCAGCCGGTGCTCACCCGAAGGTGCGTGGCCGACAAGCTCAATCCCGATCGTGCGCGCACGATCATGACCGAGGCGGCCGAGCAATGTGCGCGCACCGCGCTCCCGGCGCTGGAAGGGCCGACCAAGCTGGAAGCGCTTCTGAAAGGCTGGCCGGAGGGACGGAGGCTCTACTTCGCTGACGAAGAAGGCGGCGAACCGGCCGCCGCTGCTTTTGCCGCACATGACGGCCCCGCCGCGCTGCTGATCGGCCCCGAAGGCGGCTTCGACGATGCCGAGCGCGCGGCGATCCGCGCGCATCCGGCGGCCATTGCCATCACGCTCGGCCCCCGCGTGCTGCGCGCCGAAACGGCGGCGATTGCCGGGACCGGGCTGTGGATGGGCACGCGCGGCGACTGGGGCGCGCTGGCGCTGGAGGAGTAAGGTCTTCCCCAAGCAAACGCTCCTCCCCCGTTCGGGGGAGGCTGAGTGGGGGTGACTGGAGCTTGCCGGAAAGGCCGAGCCCCCTCCCCCAACCCCTCCCCGCCGGGGAGGGGGGCGCACATGGCGCGCAGTGCTTCCGTTTTCGGCTGGCGCGGCGCCGCGCAGGGCACTAACGAAACGCGCATGAGCACGAGGCAAGTTTCGAATCGCAACGATCCCGTCATCGAGAGCCGCGGCCAGCTCGTCGAGCCGATGGCCAAGGGCGAAAAACCGCGCGAGGCGTGGCGGATCGGCACCGAACACGAGAAGTTCGTCTACCGCACCAGCGACCACGCCGCGCCATCCTACAGCGAGCCGGGCGGCATTCGCGATCTGCTGCTCGCGCTGCAGGACTATGGCTGGACACCGATTCTCGAAGACAGCGACACCGGC
>CAILIO010000346.1 GCA_903834285.1 uncultured Sphingomonadales bacterium
GGCCGTGGGCGATGCCTTCATCGCCGCAACTGAAGCCGCGATTGCGAACAAATGCCCCTTCATCGCGGTGACGGCAGCAGGCGGCGCGCGGATGCAGGAAGGCATCCTCAGCCTGATGCAGATGCCGCGCACCACGGTGGCGATCAGCCGCATGCGCGCAGCGGGCCTGCCCTATATCGTCGTCCTCACCGAT
Source organism: uncultured Sphingomonadales bacterium (assembly GCA_903834285.1). Taxonomy (GTDB): domain Bacteria; phylum Pseudomonadota; class Alphaproteobacteria; order Sphingomonadales; family Sphingomonadaceae; genus Novosphingobium. The sequence goes on from CAILIO010000346.1 coordinate 194, forward strand.
CCCACCACCGGCGGCGTTACCGCGAGCTACGCCATGCTCGGCGATATCCAGATCGCCGAACCTGGCGCGCTCATCGGCTTTGCCGGCCAGCGCGTGATCCAGGACACGATCCGCGAAAAGCTCCCCGAAGGCTTCCAGCGCGCCGAATACCTCCACGCGCACGGGATGATCGACATGGTCATCAGCCGCCACATGCTGAAGGCTACTTTGGCGCGCACTATCGGCTACCTGATGGCGGCGCAGGCGGCTTAACCCCTCCGACCCGCGCGGCGCGCGGGCCACCTCCCCATTTGCCCTGCGGGAAAATGGGGGCGGACCGAATAGACAGACTTTCCTTGGCCCTCCCCATTTTTGCGAAGCACAAATGGGGAGGTGGCAGCCCGAAGGGCTGACGGAGGGGTAACCTTGCGCGACTTCGCCATTTCCGAAAACCCGCGCGTGCAGGCGCAGCTGGACCGCCTCGGCGCGCTTTCGCTTCCGCAAGGCCGCCTCGGCCTCGATACCGTGCGCGATATGTGCGCCCGCCTCGGCGACCCGCAGAACAAGCTGCCGCCGGTGTTCCATGTCGCGGGAACCAACGGCAAAGGCTCGACCTGTGCCTACTTGCGGGCGATCCTCGAAGCGCAAGGCCTCGTGGTCCACACCGCCACCAAACCGCACCTTGTCCGCTACAACGAGCGCATCCGCGTCGCGGGCCACCTGATCAGCGACGAGAGCCTGGCCGATCTCCTCGAACGCGTCCTCGATGCCTCCGCAGACCTCGGCCCCAGCTTCTTCGAAGTGACCACCGTCGCCACCTTCCTCGCCTTCGCCGAAACGCCTGCAGACGCCTGCGTGATCGAAACCGGCCTCGGCGGCCGCCTCGATGCGACCAACGTGGTGGAAGCCCCTGCCGTCTGCGGCATCGCCACGCTGGGCATCGATCACGAGAGCTTCCTGCTGCTGCCGGAGGAAGGCACCCCCGAAGAGCCGCTAGCTCGCATCGCCTTCGAAAAGGCCAGCATCGCCAAGCCCGGCGCTCCGCTGGTGGTGCAGAGCTATGCCGCCAGCCCGCTCGCCAGCGTGCTCGCGACCGCGGGCCATATTGGCGCCACCGTCCACTTGCGCGGCCGTGATTGGTCAGCCGACGTGGGCGACAAGATCTACTACCGCGATGTGCACGGCTCGCTCGATCTGCCGCTTCCCACGCTGGCAGGCGCACACCAGGCCGACAACGCCGCGCTCGCGGTCGCCATGCTCCGCCACCAGAGCATCGTCCCGGTCACCCCCGAAGCCATGGCCCATGGGATCAAGACCGCGCGTTGGCCCGCCCGCCTCCAGCGCCTCGGCCCCGGCCCCCTCACCGCGCTCGCCGGCAATCGCACCGTCTGGCTCGATGGCGGCCACAACCCGGACGCCGGGCTCGCCATCGCCCGCCATTTCGCCGACGCAGCACCGCTCCACCTGATCATGGGCATGCTGACATCGAAGGACCCCAGCGCGATCCTGCGCCCGCTGGAGGAAAGGCTCGCCTCGGTCTCCATCGTCCCCGCCCCCGGCCACGATGCGCACTCGCCGCAAGATTTCGCGCCCTTTACCGCGCTTGCCGTGCATAGCTTCGCAAATGTCGCTGAAGCCCTGACAGCCCTGCCGCCTGAAGGCAACGTGCTCATCGCAGGCTCGCTCTATCTCGCGGGCGATGTGCTCAAGCGGAACGACGAAGCGCCGAACTAACCAATACCCTCCGTTCGACACGAACGGGGATCGGGTCAGACAGCCGGTTCGGGCGCCCCCCCTGCCCGGCTCACCCGCACCCATTCCGCGCAGACGAACAGCACCGCCACCAGCCCCGCGGCTGCCGTCCAGCGGAACACCGTGGCATAGCCGTAAAGATCGAACGCCTCCCCCGCGATCCCACGCCCCAACGATCCGATCAGGAACGTCAGCGAGGAGAGCAGCGCATATTGCACCGCCGTGTAACGCTTGGAAACGATGCCCGAGAGGTACGCCACGAAGGCCGCCCCCGCGATGCCGGTCGAGATGTTCTCGAAGCTGATCGCCAGAAGCAGCCGGATCATGCGCGGATCGAAGCCGAACAGGCCGAACAGCACATGAAGCCCCACTGCCTTGCCCACCGCGTCGATATGCAGTGCGCCCTCTGCAAGGTCGGCATAGACGAAATTGCCCAGCATCGGGAGGATCGCGCCAATCAGGATTGTCGGCATGCGCCCCAGCCGCAGGAACAGATAGCCGCCAAGGCTGATCCCCGCGATGGTCATGAAAATGCCGAAAACCTTGGAGGCGAAGGCCACCTCGTCCTTCGAATAGTGCAGGAAATCGAGGTAGAACGGGAAGGCGAAGCTCGACCAAACGTTGTAGCACAAGGTGTAAGTTAGGATCATGCCGATCACCACGAGCACCCCCCAGCCCAGTCGCTGGGTCAGCTCGCCCAGCGGTGCAATCAGCGCCACATAGAGATGGTTGGCCGCCGTCCGCGCTGCCGAAACGCGCGTGTCGGGCGCGGTCAGCACCGCCTGCCCGCGCGCACGCAGGGCATTGGTCACCGCCGCCACCGCTAGCGGCACCGCCACCGTCGCTGCCACGATCAGCGGGCCATACTCGCGCGTGAAATCGCCGACTGAGGGATGCTTCTCCCCCGGCCCCAGCGGGCTCAGCATGATCACCATGAAGCGCACGATCGTGCCGATCGCCCAGGCCCAGCTCGTGCCGACGATCAGCAGCGCGATCCCCCGCGCGCGCGGGGTCAGCTCGCCCGGCTGTGCCAGCGCGTCGTGGAGCGTGCCCTGCTCCTGCCTTGGCGTGTCGGGCGCACGCAGCGTCACCACCGCGATCAGTGCGATCAGTGCTGCCATGAGGAGATAGACCAGCGGCCACGACATCCGCCCCGCCAGCACGAGCGCCAGCGCGCCGCCGACAATCGAGGCGATGCGGTAGCCGAATTGGTAGATCGAGGAGAGCAGCTCGACCGGCGTATCCTCGTCCGCCACGTCGATCCGCCAGGCGTCCACCGCCACGTCCTGCGTCGCGGAGGCCAGCGCCGCCATGAAGGCGAATAGCGCGAAGGTGCCGATAGCATGCGCCGGATCGGTCGCGGCGAGGCCAGAAAAACCCAGCACCATGGTGATCTGACACAGCAGGATCCAGCTCTTGCGCCGCCCCAGCACCTCCAACCCCGGCAGCGCCATGCGGTCCACCAGAGGCGACCACAGGAACTTGAACGAATAGGAGAGGCCAATCCACGAAAGCACGCCGATGGTGGCAAGGTCGATCTTCACCTCGCCCAGCCAAGCGTTCAGTGTGCCCAGCAGCAAGGCATAAGGCAGCCCTGAGGAAAACCCGAAGCCGAGCATGGTCGCCGACTTGCGCGTGCGCAGCGCGATCATCAGCAGCCGGAAGCCCTTGGGGCGCGGCGGCTTTGCCGCTTCTGCTGCTTGCGATGCCATTCGAAACCCTTGTCCCCGCTTCCAAATTACCCTGCATGCTAAGCACCAAATTGCGCTATGCCTAGCACCCGAGAGCGATGATATCCGGGGAGAGCCGCGCAATGGCCACCACTGAACGAGCGATGCGACCCACCGACGGCCAACTGCAACTGGCCCGCCTTGTGGCGGCAGGCGCGGGCCGCAAGGGCGAGGCGATCAGCCACGTTCCCGCCAGCGTCTATACCGATCCCGCGCACTGGGCGCGCGAGAAGGCCGCCATGTTTGACCGTTTCCCGCAAGTCGTTGCACCATCCGCGCTGCTGCCGGAGCCGGGCATGGCCGTGCCCCACGATGCCACAGGCCGCCCGCTGCTCCTCACCCGCGATGCCGCCGGCAAGGCGCACGTCTTCATGAACGTCTGCCGCCACCGCGGCACGCGCCTTGTCGAAAGCCTCGAAGTCGCTTGCACCAAGCGCCTCGTTTGCCCTTACCACGCCTGGACTTACGGCACTGACGGCAAGCTCCTCGCGCTCCCACGCCCCGATACCTTCCCCGGCATCGACCAGCCTGCGCTCGGCCTGATCGAACTGCCCAGCCTCGAAGCCGGCGGCTTGATCTGGCTCGCGCCGAAGGAGGCTGATTTCAGCCAGGCCGCCACCATCAGCGCCGATTTCGCCGCTGCCGGGCTCGGCGATCATCACCTCTACGCCCGCCGCACGCACCGGGTCGCGTCCAACTGGAAGCTGATCATGGACGCGTTCCTCGAAAGCTACCACGTCCAGCGCCTCCACGCCCGCAGCATTGCGCCCTATTTCAAGGACGGCGTGACCGCCGGCGACGAAATTGGACCGCACATGCGCTCGCTGGTTGGCCGGGTGACCGAACTCGAAGGCCTCGATCTCGCCGATTGGCAGGCGCTGCGCCGCGTCGCCACGTTCGCCTACCAGCTCTTCCCCGCCACGGTGATCGTGATCAGCCCGGACTATGTGAACCTGATGACGATCATGCCGCAGGCGCATGACCTCACCTTGGTCGAGGACTTCATGCTGATTGCCGAGGCCCCGGCCACCCTCAAGGCCGAAGACCACTGGCGCCGCAGCTGGGAACTGCTCGATGGGCAGGTCTTCGGCTCGGAAGACTTCCGCGCCGCCGAACTCGGCCAGCAGGGCCTTGCCACCGGCGCCGTGCCCGAGCTTACCCTCGGCACGCTCGAAGGCGGCATCCGCCGCTTCCATGAGATCTGCCAGCGCGAGATCGCCCTATACGAAGCGGGGTGACGAGGCGCGTTCGCGGGCGTAAGGGCTAGTGATGGCATTCCCCCCCAAAGACAGGAGCGGCCGACCGGGACGGCCCGCGGCTCCTACCGGCCAAGGTACAGGCTCGCGCCGTAACCCCGCCGCCCCCGCCCCCTACAAGATCCCCAAGCCGCGCCTCCCCAAAGCCGCTGCCGTGCCGCAGACCCGCGCCCTCGCGGAGGACGGCACCCCGCGCGAAGGCGATCGCATCGCCAAGCTCCTCGCCCGCGCCGGCATTGCCAGCCGCCGCGAGATCGAACGCTATATCGACGAAGGCCGCATCGCGCTCGATGGCGTGGTGATCACCACCCCCGCCACCATCCTCAAGAACCTGCGCGGCATCACGGTAGACGGCAATCCGGTCGGAGCGCCCGAACCGCCGCGGCTGTTCATGTTTCACAAGCCCTCGGGCCTGATCACCGCAGAACGCGATCCCACCGGACGCCCTACGATCTACACCGCGCTGCGCAATGCGCTGCCCGAAGGCGCGGGCCGGGTGATGCCGGTCGGCCGGCTCGACATCAACACCGAAGGCCTGCTCCTCCTCACCAATGACGGCGAATTGAAGCGCGCGATGGAGCTGCCTGCCAACGCCGTGCCGCGCACCTACCGCGCGCGCACTTTCGGCGATGTCTCGCAGATCCAGCTCGACGATCTCATGCAGGGGATCGAGATCGAGGGCATCCACTACGGCCCTATCAACGCCAATCTCGAGCGCAGCGCCGGCCGCAACAAGTGGATCGAGCTCACGCTCACCGAAGGCAAGAACCGCGAAGTGCGCCGCGTGCTCGAGCATCTCGGCCTCGAAGTCTCGCGCCTGTTGCGCTTGCGTTATGGCCCCTTCGATCTGGGTGAACTGCCGCGCGGCGGCGCCGAGGAAGTGCCGCAAGTCGTGGTCGAACGCTTCCGCAAGGGCCTCGCCGGCGATCACGCGACCCGCGTGCAGCAAGCAGTCCACGCCGGAAAGGCCTATGAACCGCGCGCGCCGAAACCCGTTGAAGAAGCCGTAAGGCCACCAAGGCCGGGTCGCCCGCAGCGCGAACCCGAGCAGCCTTCGCGCGCACGCGCCGAGCGCATTCGGCCTTCCGCTGATGCTGGTCAGCTTGTCGCCAAACCCACCGCGCCCAAGCCCGCCGCCAAAACCTATCCCAACCGGCCTTATGCCAAGGCGCCGGCAGAGGCACCGTCACCCGGACCCGATGCCCGCGCGCCGAGCCGGACGCTGCGCAGTTCGCCCAGAAAACCCGGCGGGCGGCCCGGAGCCAAGCGCTGATGCTCAGGATCATTGCCGGTACATGGCGCGGCCGCAAGCTCTCGGCCCCCTCAGGCGACACCACCCGGCCTACCGCGGACCGCACGCGCGAGACGCTGTTCTCGATGCTCACCAGCCGCCTCGGCAGCTTCGAAGAGCTGACTGTGGCCGACTTGTTCGCAGGCTCGGGCGCGCTCGGGCTCGAAGCGCTCTCGCGCGGCGCAGCCAAAGCGCTGTTCGTGGAACAGGACCCCGCCGCGATCCGCGCGCTGCGCGCCAATATCGCCGCGCTCCAGGCGCAGGCGCAGTGCGACGTGCGCGCTGCGTCCGTCCTCGCGCTCGGTCCCGTGCCGGCGCCGCTCGATGTGGTCATGCTCGATCCGCCTTACGGCTCGGGCGCGGGCGCGGTCGCCATCGATCGACTGCTCCGCCTCGGCTGGATCGGCCCTGGTACCTGGGTCAGCCTCGAAACCCACGCCGATGAACCCGCCGGCGTGCGCGCGCTTGCCATCGATGCGGAGCGCAAGGTCGGCAAGGCGCGGCTGACATTGATGCGGGTGGCTGGATAGACCGCTCCGGCATCGCTTCGCGATGCCACCTCCCCATTTGCACTTCGTGAAAATGGAGAGGGA
>CAILIO010000347.1 GCA_903834285.1 uncultured Sphingomonadales bacterium
GGCCTGAAGCAGCTCCATCGTCTGCCTCGTGACGGTGAATACGAAGTTGGATCGCTGCCCAACCCGCTTGCCCCTGATGACCTGCAGCAGGCGATTGCCGTCGACCTCGCGAAACGTGTTCCGGCTTCGCTCCAAAGTGGTGCCCCACATCGCTGCAACCACACCAGCTGGACGGTTCTATCAACCCTACCGCTTTGCGCTGAAATCTGATTCGCTACGGCGATCAGGCGGAGGTTGGGGCGATGGCGGGTCAGGCTGGTTTCTTCGATGTTGATGATCGGCTGAAGCGGTTGAGCGATCTCGGGGATCAGCTCAACGCCTTCGCCAAGGTAATCGACTTCGAGCTCTTCCGCCCCGATCTGCTGGAGGCGCTGGCCTATTCCAGCGGCGCGCAGGGCGGGCGGCCGCCGTTCGATCCGGTGATGATGTTCAAAATCCTCGTCATCCAGGCCGCCAACACGTTGTCGGACGAGCGCACGGAATTCCTGATCAACGACCGGCTGTCCTTCATGCGCTTCCTCGGCCTCGGCCTGTCCGACCGCGTGCCCGACGCCCGCACGATCTGGCTGTTCCGCGAAAAACTTACCAAGGCCTGCGCCATCCAGCCGCTGTTCGACCGGCTCGATGCCAGCCTGCGCCATGCCGGTTTCATCGCGATGTCGGGCCAGATCGTCGATGCCAGCCTGATCGCCGCCCCGAAGCAACGCAACACCCGAGCGGAATGGGAGACCATCAAGCAAAGCGAGGTTCCGGCGGAATGGCAGAAGCAGCCGGCCAAACTCCGCCAGAAGGACCGTCAGGCGCGTTGGACGGTGAAGTTCACCAAGGCCAAGCCGCGTGCCGACGGCAGCAAGCCGCCGGTGGATATCGCCATTCCGAGCTTCGGCTACCAGAACCACATCGCTATCGACCGCCGCTTCGGCCTGATCCGGCGGTGGCAGGTCACCGATGCTGCGGCTTATGAGGGAGCACGGCTGCGCGAGGGCTTGCTCGACCGGCGCAACACCGCCTCCGATGTCTGGGCCGACACCGCCTATCGCTCGAAGGAGAACGAGGCCTATCTGGCGCGTCTCGGCTTTGTCAGCCGCATCCACCGCAAAAAGCCGCATGGCCAGCCGATGCCGGAGCGGACGCGGCGGGCCAATGCGGCGAAGTCTGCGGTGCGCTCGCGGGTAGAGCATGTGTTCCCTGAGCAGAAGCACCGCATGGGTCTACTGGTGCGCACCATCGGCATCGCGCGCGCGACGCTGAAGATCGGCATGGCCAACATCGTCTACAACCTCAAGCGGCTGATCGTGCTGCAAAGGGGCAGACAGGCTACCGCGTAACGTCGAACTCAGGCCGGAGGCCGAAATGCGACGAAACGAAAGGCGTCCAGGGGGACGGCTGGAAGCGAAAAGCCGAACCACTATGCATTCAATCGATGCCATTCAGGCAGTTGATAGAGGTGTCCAGCTGATTGTTGGTTGACGGACTGCATGCACGCATGCAGTTATGCACCATGCCCGTCAGCGAATCGACAACTCCTCGTCCGCGCCGCGCTCCGCTCCACAAGCCGGAGGGAAAGGA
>CAILIO010000348.1 GCA_903834285.1 uncultured Sphingomonadales bacterium
CGTAAAAATAGACAGGGCGTGCAAGGACGTGCGTCGGATGTGTTTTGTCGGTAGCGATAAAAACATCTATATCAACATAGACGCGCCAGCGTTTATGTTTGATATGACGCAATGGAACGCTAAGCCGGCAAAGAAAGCAGCGATAGGACCTATCAACAGTAACAATGCTGTCAGCAGTGGGCGAATGTACATTGACCGATGCGTTAATGTCATCATGACAGCAACAAGCGGCGGGTATCATCATGCACGTCTCCGCGCTGGAAAATTGGCAGGCGGTTTTATCGCGGCGGGCTATGATGCGGCTCTCGATGCTCTGCGCGATGCCGCGGGCAATTCGCGCCGCGCCATCGCCGGACTCGAGGCGCGCTACCGCGAGGAGACCGGCACGCCCGCGCTCAAGATCCGGCACAACGGCGTGCTGGGCTATTTCATCGAAGTGCCCGCGCGTCACGCCGACCGGCTGATGGCGCCGGACAGCGGCTTCACCCACCGCCAGACGATGGCCGGCGCGGTGCGCTTCAACGCGCTGGCGCTGCACGAGGAAGCGAGCCGCATTGCGGAAGCGGGCGGCCATGCGCTCGCAGCGGAGGAAGCCCACTTCGAGGAGCTGACCGCCCTCGCCATTTCCGGGCGCGAGGCTATTGCCACAACGGCGGCGGCGCTTGCGCGAATCGACGTAGCCGCCGGGCAGGCCGAGCGCGCGGCGGAAGGCGGCTGGTGCCTGCCGCACTTATTGGAAGACACGGCGCTCACCATTCGCGGCGGGCGGCATCCGGTGGTGGAAGCCGCGCTCGCGGCGCGCGGCGAGCGTTTCGTTGCCAATGACTGCGCGCTCATGCCCCACGACCGGCTCTGGTTGATCGGCGGACCGAACATGGGCGGCAAGTCCACGTTCCTCAGGCAAAACGCGTTGATCGTGATCCTTGCGCAGGCGGGCGGCTTCGTGCCGGCGGAGGCGGCTGAGATCGGGATCGTCGACCGCCTGTTCAGCCGCGTCGGCGCGGCGGACAATCTGGCGCGCGGGCGTTCGACTTTCATGGTCGAGATGGTCGAAACGGCGGCGATCCTCGCGCAGGCAGGCGAGCGCAGTTTCGTCATCCTCGACGAAGTCGGGCGCGGCACATCAACTTACGACGGCCTCGCGCTCGCCTGGGCAGTGGCCGAGGCAGTGCACGAGGCCAACCGCTCGCGCTGCCTCTTCGCGACGCACTACCACGAACTCGCGCGGCTGGCCGAAAGCTGCGATGCGCTCTCGCTTCATCATGTCCGCGCGCGGGAGTGGAAAGGCGATCTGGTGCTGCTGCACGAGCTGGCCGAGGGCCCTGCGGACAAGAGCTACGGCCTTGCCGTCGCGCGCCTTGCCGGCGTTCCGGCACCAGTGGTGAAGCGCGCCAAGTCGGTGCTCGACCGGCTGGAGAAAGGCCGCGCCGCGACCGGCGGGCTGGCGGCGGGGCTCGATGACTTGCCGCTGTTTGCCGCAGCGATCGAGGCGGCGGAGGAGAAAGTCGATGCGCTGCGCGAGAAGCTGGCCTCGATCGACATCGATTCGCTGAGCCCACGCGCCGCGCTCGATCTGCTTTATGACCTGAAGCGCGAGCTGTGAGGATGCGGCGCGCCCTGCTGCTAGCCTTGCTGGCGTGCCTGGCGCTGCCGCTGGCCGCGAAACCTCCCGCCAAACCCGTCCAGCTCGATCAGGAACTCTATCGCACCGTGGTCGAGCGTGTGCGCGGCGGCGAAAACTTCTACCCGGCAACGGTGGCCGCGCAGCGCGAGCGATCTTATCCGGTCCAGCCCGCGCTCGCGGTGCGCCCGCCGACAATGACCTATATGCTGGCGCTGCTCCCCAGCACCACAACGCGCACCGCCGCGCTCGTCGCGCTGCTGTTCGGCGCGCTGATGGCGCTGCGGCAGAGCCTTGCGGAACGCCCACCTGCCGAAGCGCTTGCCATGGTTGCGCTGGCGGTGGCGGGACTGTTCGGCGCGTTCTTTCCGGACAACGTCTATCTTCACGAGCAATGGAGCGTGCTGCTGATCATGCTCTCGCTCGCCGCGCACCGGCGACCCTGGCTGATGGTGGGCCTCGCGCTGGTGGCGGTGCTGGTGCGTGAGACGGCGCTGGCATGGCTCGGCGCGATCCTGCTAATGGCGCTATGGCAGCGCGACGGGAAGCGTGCGCTCATGGCGCTCGGTGCCGTGGCGCTGGCAGGCGGGCTGTGGCTGCTCCACGCTCGGTTC
>CAILIO010000349.1 GCA_903834285.1 uncultured Sphingomonadales bacterium
CCGACAGTGCCGGAGCTCAGCGATCCGCTCGCCGATCCGGCCGCCTCGCCAAGCCAGCTCTAGGCCTGCTTTTCAGCCGTCTTTGGCGGCGGGCCGAGCAGCGCCGGCTCGAAAATCAGCGCGCAGATCAGCGTCCAGATCAGCGAGATCATCAGGATCTTGCCCATGCTCGCGGTGCCCGGATGTGTCGAGAGCCACAGGCTGCCGAACGCGGTGCCGGTGGCGAACGCGCTGAACATCACCGCGCGCGCGAGGCTTGATTGCAGCAGGTTCCGCGCGCCCGTGCTCCAGGCCATCACGAAGTAGATATGGAAGGCGACGCCGACCCCGAACAGCAGCGGGAAGGCGATGATATTGGCAAAGTTGATCGGCTGGCCGATCACCACGCAGCTGCCCAGCGTGAGGAAGATCGACAGGATCACCGGCGCCAGCGTGAAGGTCACCTCGCGCAGACTGCGCAGAACGAGGAACAGCAGCGCGCTCACGAGCACGAAGGCAATGATCCCGGCTTCGACAAAGGCCCAGGCGACCGTGGACGCCGCCGCCTGCGTCGCCACCGGCAAGCCGGAGATCGCCGGTGTGACCCCGGCCACAGCATCGCGGAAGCGGCGCAGCACGGCGTTGTCGCGCGCATCGCCGCTCGGGAAGACCTGCAGCCGCGCGAGGCCGCCCGGGGCCTCCCAATCTTCCACCATGTCTGCGGGCAGGCTCTCACGAGAGATGGGCTCCGCCTGCAGCGCCAGCCGCATCTGGCCGAGCATGACGGCCAGCGGTTCCACCAGCATGCGCTCCACCGCTGCGCGCTGCGGCGGTGCGGCTTGCGCAAGCCGGTCCAGCGCGTGACCAAGCTGCCGTGCCGCCGCTCCATCCGCGCCGGGATGGGCGGCCAGCACGGGCGCGAGCTTGCTGCGGGTCTCAGCCAGAGCCGCGCGTATCTCCGCATCGCCCGGCGCGGGCAGCACCTCGAAGGGGTTGAGCGTCAGATCCAGCAGCAGCGATGTATCCTGGATCGCCGCGAGCTTGGCGTCCTGATCGGCAGGCAGGAAGCTGCCGAGCGAGATCACATGTGAGACTTCGGGCAGGCGCGCGAGCCGCGCCGCCAGCGCTTTTGCCTCGGCGGGATTGCGAGCCAGCACGTCGATTGTATTCGGCGTGCGGTCGGGATCCTGCGTCAGGTCGCCCAGCGTGCGCATCGCCGGTGCCTTCGGGTCGCGCAAGTGCAGAGGGTTGAAGTCGAACTGGACCCACGGCAGCGAAGCAATGCTCAGACCCATCGCAACGGCAAAGGACCACAGCACCCAGCGCCGCTTCTCTTCGAGCAAGCGGTCCACCGGCGCCAGCTGCGCAAAGCCGACTTCGTGGCGCGGCGCAGCGGGCCCCATGGCCACGATCAGCGCCGGCAACAGGGTCAGGCTGGCGAACAGCGCGATGATCATGCCGAGCCCGGCGATCACGCCAAGCTCGGTGATCCCGATGTATTCCGTCGGCAGAAACGCGCCGAAGCCCACGAAGATTGCGCCTGCCGCGAGCGACAGCGGCGCGCCGAGCGCGCTGGCCGCCTTTTGCAGCGCCTCGGCGGCATCCGCGCTGCCCGGCCGCTCGGCGTTGAAGCGGACACAGATCTGGATGCCGAAATCGACCCCTAGGCCGACGAAGAGCGGGATGAACGCCACCGAGATGAGATTGAACCGGCCCACCGCGAGCAACCCGACCGCGCCCGTGACGATGAGACCGGCGAGGATCGTGATCATGATCGCGCTGACCAGCTTTACCGATCGGGTTGCCAGCCACAGCGTCAGCAGCATTGCGCCGAGCATGACCATCGCAACTGCGCCGATATTCTCCTGCAGCGTCGCGAATTCCTCGTCGGCCAGCGGCACTTCGCCGGTCAGGCGCACGCGCACGCCGTGGGCTTCATCGAGCGCAAGGCCTTGTGCCGCGTGCTGGACCGCGCCTGCCGCATTCTCGCCGGCCATCAGCGCGCTGTGATCGAGCACCGGCTGGACGAGGATCAGCCGCCGCTTGGGCAGCGCGAGACCGCCGCTTCCGGTGTCGAACAGCTCCTGCCACGAAAACGAAGGCCTGCGGCCATCCAGCGAGCCGTCTATTGCCCGCGAAAGCGCTTTGAGAGGCTTGTCGATCTGGCCAAGCGTCGCCTCGCCGCGGTTCACCCCGTCGAGCATGGTCGAAAGCGCAGCGGCCACCCCGCGCAGCGAGGGATCGGCGGCAAGCGGTCCGAGCAGCGGCTGCGCGTCGATCATGGTCTTCGTCGCGCTGCGCACATCGGCGACCGAGCCGAACAGCAGGCCCTCGCGCGCCAGGAAATCGCCGCCGTCGGGCCGTGTCACGCGGTGAAAGGTCTTCGTGTCGGCTGCAAGCGCTGCGGAAAGCCGGGTGGCCGCGTCTTCGGCGCGCTCGGGTGTCGCGCCGTCGATCACCACCAGCATCACATCGCTCAGCTGCGGAAAGGCGGCTTCCATCTTCCGCTCTTCCACGCGCCAGGCCACGTCGGGCGAAATGAGCTGGGAGGTATCGGTCGTGATCGCCAGGCGCTGCGCGGCAATCGCCAGCGCGCCCGATGTGACCACCAGCGCGATGGCGAGTGTCAGCCAAGCCCGTCTGAGGCTCAGCGCGACCAGCCACGCCGGCATCGTGCGCAACAGGGATTGTGATGGGTTCACGGGAAGCGATTCACTGAGATCGGTTCACTGCGCGCCGGGCGGCCCCTTGGGACCAAGGAAATAGCGCAGGTTGAAGTTTATGGTCGAATTGGAACCGTTGTACCCAAACACGGCGTTGGCCCAGCTCGGCGGACCGAAAGAGATCCGCGCATCCCTTGAAAAGCCGACACCCTCCTTGGGAATGCCGAACAGCGCGCGGTCTACTTTGGTGTTGCCGTTCTCGTCGTGAAAGGCCTGCGCCGCATAGTGGCCGGGCGGCAGATCGCGCACGATCACCTGCGTCGTACCGAGCCGGGCGGGCGCCTGTCCGGACCAGGGGCAGTCATCCTTGAGGAAGCTGTCCTGCGGGCAGATATCGACATGGACCACGCCCTTGGCGGTTCGGACATTGCCGATATTGATGGTCAGGGTCTGGCCCGGGGCCTGTGCCAGCACTGCGGCAGATGCGGTGCAGCCAATGGCGAACGCCAGGGCGGGCAGCAGACGGCGAAAACGGGGAGCAGGCATCAGGTCGCCGCGCCTCCGCTCAGCATGAATTCGCCCCGCGCATTATGCCGGAGCGCTTTGAGCACGGTATCGACGATTTGCGGGGCGTTGAGGCCTGCAGTGTCGTACTGCTTGTCGGGGGCGTCGTGGTCCTGGAACACGTCGGGCAGGCGCATCGTGCGGATGCGCAGGCCGGCGTCGGTC
>CAILIO010000350.1 GCA_903834285.1 uncultured Sphingomonadales bacterium
CCGGATTGAATTGTCTGGCCGCAGCGCTTATATACCAATCACTCTCTATAAACGGCCGATCGGCTTGATCGGCCATGAAAGGTGGCTCTGGACCATGCGCTACAGCGCCGAACACAAAGAGGAAACCCGCCGCAAGATCCTCGCTGCGGCAGGACGGCGTTTCCGCGCCGAGGGCTATGACGGGCTTGGCATCGATGGCCTGGCAAAAGAGGCCGGTGTTACCAACGGCGCTTTCTATGGGCATTTTGCTTCAAAGGCCGACGCATTCCGCGAAGTCGTGGTCGAAGGTCTCGAGGACCTTCGCAGCGGCATTGCGAGCTTTCGTGCCAAGGGCGGCGACGACTGGGCCCGTGATCTGGCGGCATACTATTTCAGCGACGCCAAATTGAATCAGCCTGAAAACACCTGTGCGCTGCCAAGTTTTGCGCCCGAAACGGCGCGTGCCCCGGAAGCGACGCGAGCGGCATTTCAGGCGGAGCTGCTCCGGCTCAGGGATGAGCTGGCCGCCGGATTTGATGTTTCGGGCCGCGAGGCGGACGAGCGGGCATGGCTCGTGTTGGCGATGCTCGCGGGCGGCGTAAACCTCGCGCGGGCCGTAGCCGACCCCGAGGTATCGGAGACAATCGCCCTGACGATCCGCGACGCGGTTGAGCGGATCGCGCAAGGCGAAAAGCCCTGAGCGCAAGGCGGTGAGACGCTGGAACTGTGCCGCGTCATCCCGGCGGAAACGTCAATGTCCAGATTGTCCCGTCAGGGCTGCTTGAAAGATCGGCCCGGCCATAGATCTGGTCGGCCAGATCGCGGATCAGTGACATCCCGGAATGCGCGGATCCGCTGGCCGGATCATCCTGCGCTATGCCCTTGCCATTATCCGCCACCGAAAGCGTGACCGGGCCATCCGGCCCGGCCTGGTGCATGGTGATCGTGACCCGCGTGGCATCGGCGTGCTTGTGCACGTTCGACATGATTTCCGAAACAATGAGCCCCACCGAGAGCGCGGTTTCGCAGGGCAGCGCGATCGGATCGATCGCCAGCACGGTCTCGACCGCATGGGCATCGCCATAGCTTTCACCGATGGTCTTGACGAGGTCGCCGATGAAGCCCGGAGCAAGAACCTGCTCGCCACCGCTCGCGCCCTGATAAAGCTTCTGGTGCAGATGGCGCATGGCATCAATACGGTTGCGCAGATCGTGGACCAGCTCGGCCGAACGCAAGTTGGCCGCCGCGCTGTCGAGCGATAACAGCTCGCGTTGGCGACGGACTTGCGTGTTCAGCAGGCTGAGAATGATCTGAAGGTTGTTCTTCGTGCGGTGCTGGATATCCTTTACGAATGTCTCGCGCTGCCGCGCTGTCTTGTCGAGCGCCGCATTCAGCCGCCGCCGGGCCTGGCTGTCGCGCCACGCGAGCGCCGCGATCAGCAGGGCGAGCACGAGGCCGATCACGCTGGCGATCAAGATGATCCGCTGTTCGCGGGCGCGCAGCAGCAGGTTGGCATTGCGCTGTTCGAGCAGCGTGATGCTGATATCCTTCCCCTCGTCCTGAATCTCGGCGGCGGCATAGGCGGCCCCGCTCGCCTCCCGCGCGGCCGACAATTGCCGAGCCAGCCCGCTGGCGGTCTCGATGTAACGAGCGGCGTCTTCGCTGCGCCCTTCTGCTTTCGCCAGATCGGCAAGCAGCGTGTTGTAGCGCTCGAGGCTGTTGACCTTGGCGATGCCGGGCCCCTCGGGCATTCGGGCGAGGTATCCTGCCAGCACGTCGACCTCGCGATGCGCGGCGGCAAGATCGCCGCGCTTGACCGCGACCGAACCGATCAGGGCCTCGCAATCGTACGATTGCACCGGATCGATCTGCGCTTTGCGCAGAAGATCGACGCACAGCCGCGCATTGCGCTCGGACTCATCCAGTTTGCCTGCCGCATCCGCAATCAGGCTGCGCGTGGCGGCAACACTGGCGCGGTGAAGCCAATCGTCCTTAGGAATTCCGGCGTCCGCCTTGGCCAGCGTGGCGAGCGCATCGGCGCGCTGGCCAAGGAAGTGATACATCTGCGCGCGGCCGATCAGCCCGACCGCGGGATAAGTGCCGCCCGCGTGCTTTTCCATAACCTCCTGCGCCTGCAGGCTGAGCGGCAACGCGGTCTGATAGTTGCCATAGTCCGAAAGCAGATTGGCAAGATTACCCAGCGCGGAGGCCCATGTCTTGGTGTCCCCCGCCTGCTGCGCGAGCCGCGTGCTCGACCGAAAAGCCGAAATGGCATCCTGCAGGCGCCCGAGCGACTGGTACATCGCACCCATGTTGTTGCGCGCACCAGCCATCATCCTGATGTTCTTTTCCGCCTTGGCGCGGTCGTAGAAATGCTGCGCATAGACCACGCCCTGCGCGTAATCGCCCAGCATCGCCGAAGCGATGGCGACATTGCGCGCGGCATCGCGCAAGTCCTGCGGTTGGGCCTCGGCACCAGGTTGCAGATAGGGCAGCCCTTGTGCGCGCACGCGCGCCGGATCGGTCGCCAGCAGCGCCTTCATCCCGTCACCGTCATAAGGCGGCAGCGGCTTGGCGGCGGCGGGACCTGCAAGGAGCGCTAAGGTCAGGATGAGCGCAAGCGCTGCCTGCCGGAGGGAGTGTCGCGTTGGCGCCATGTCTCGTGCTGTTCCCTTCGGATCCGTGCCGCCGTTGATCAGCCGTTTGCCGACAATCGGCGATAGGCTGCCGGCGTGGTTCCGCTGCGCCGCCTGAACATCGTGGTGAAATGTGCCTGGTGCCCGAATCCGGCGGCGATCGCGACTTCGGCAATCGACCATTCGGAATGGCGCAGCAGCCGCTTGGCTTCGGCCATGCGCTGATCGACAATGTAGTTGTAGGGCGTGACCCCGGTGCTGGCGGCGAACAGGCGGCTGAACGTCGCCTCGCTCAGTGCGCACAGATCGGCCAGATCCTGGATCGCAATCGGAGAATCGAGCTTGCGCGCGACGTGCTGCTCGACCGCGGCAAGCTGCGCATCGGTGAGCCGGCGGGCCTTGAGCGCGCGCGCTTCGGTCAGCCCTCCGTAATCGATGCCGCGCTGATCGGGCGCGTAGTTGGCCAGTGCTGTTCGCACGAGCGCATCGACCGACTTTTCGCTATAAGGCTTGATCAGGTAGCCGTTGGGCCGCACCGCCGCCGCCATCCCGACTGTCTCGCTGTCATCGTGGCTGGTGATGAACGCGATGGCCACGTCGTGCTCCTCGCGCAGCGCCAGCGCCAGCGCGATCCCATCGCGCAGACCGGCAAGGCCGATGTCGACCAGCACAAGATCAATTTCGCGCTGATTGACTTCGCCGAGCGCGTCTTCGTAATTCGTGACAAAGCCCTCGGCGACATGGCCGAGCATGCCGAGGATTTCGCAAAGATCGCGGGCAACAATTCGCTCGTTCTCAACTACCAGGATGCGGGCCACGGACCTCTCCCTGCGCGATGTGTTCGGGAGCACGCTGCGGTTCACCGGGCTGGGGCAATTCGATTGTCCAACCCAGCCCACCGGTAACCTTGAGGGTTTGCAACACCCCGCCGCCCTGCCTGACGATATCATCGGCGAGCAGCGCACTCAACGGGCGAACAACGCGGCGCGCACCGTGCTCCCTGCCGCGCCAGCGTAGCGCGATCGTCCAGCGCGAAACGCCAGTTGTAAACTCGCGCGCGAGTGAGACATCCTGCGGCAGAGGCTCGATGTCGCACACGCCATCGAGCAGTTCATTGGCCACCAGCGCGAGGGTGAGCGCCGCGCTCTGTGCGACAGCTTCGCCCGGACGGCTCGCCGCGGCCCGGTGCGCAATGGAATATTGATCGGCCAGATGCCGCCCGAGACGGGTCTGCAAGAGATCGGCCGCCACGCCGTTGCCGGCGGTATCGCCCAGATAAAGGCCATGGATGAACGACAATGTCCCGATCCGGCGCTGCATCCGGTTAAGGCCCGTGCCGGACGGCTCGGGCTCGGGCCCGGGCAAGCGGCGGAGTTCCAGGCCAATCAGGCTCGACAGGACCTGCAGGATATTGCGGACCTCAGCCGAGGCGTCGTGGGATATACCGCCCTCCCCGGCCGGTGGCAGCCGTGCTGGCGACGGGCGGCGCCACTGCAAGGACCAGAGTGCGTCCAGCGCCCTCCTTACGAACCGCAATGGCATCAGCTTGTTCACATCCGCCATCGACAGTTTCCCTGCCGGACAAGCGCGCACGAGACGATCTTGTCGTGTCCCATTGCCAGCCGCGTAACACGGGGCCTGCGCCGGCGGCAGCGCTAACCCTCGCTTTTGCGGGAATCGCGAAATCGGCAACTGGATCACGAAAGCCAGCGCCCGGCGGTTCGGCTATCACTTTGCAGGACGGCAGCAGTTGAGCGGTTGGGGACATTGGTGGGCCGCGACCTGCCATGATCGCCGCTGGTCTGACGCCTGCCTGATCGAGACACCAGGCCGCCGCTCCGGCTGGCCGCAATCCATCGAGGACCAGACATGGCCACCGCCCAAGCAACGCCCGGATCGACCCTGCTCTCGCCCAGCGATCACCTGCTCATCATGATCGATCACCAGTCACAGATGGCCTTTGCGACAAAGTCGATCGATGCCGTCACCTTGCGCAACAACGCCGCGCTTGTCGCCAAGGCAGCGGCCGAATTCAACGTCGCGACGATCCTGACGACCGTTGCCGAAAAGACATTCTCGGGCCCGATGTTCGACGAGATCAAGGCCGCCTTCCCGGGCAAGACCGCGCTCGACCGCACTTCGATGAACACCTGGGAGGACGCGGCCGTGATCGACGAGGTCAACCGCATCGACATCGGCCGGATCGTTCTGGCGGGTCTGTGGACCAGCGTGTGCATCGTCGGCCCTGCCCTTTCCGCCATCGATCAGGGCTTCGAAGTCTATGTGATCACCGATGCGTGCGGCGACGTTTCCGACGAAGCGCACGAGCGGGCGGTGCAGCGCATGATCCAGGCCGGCGCCCGGCCGATGACCTCGCTGCAGTATCTGCTTGAACTGCAGCGCGACTGGGCGCGGGGCGAGACCTACAACCAGACTGTCGCCACCGCGATCGCCAACGGCGGGGCCTATGGTCTTGGGCTGATCTACGCCAAGACGATGTTCGGCGGCGGCGAAGGTCACTGATGCAAGCGCAGCCGGCCCGATGAAACCCTATCTGCTGTCGCTCGGCGCCGGGCTGCTGGTCGGCGGGATCTATGGTCTGCTGGGGGTGCGCTCGCCCGCACCGCCGTTAATCGCGCTGATCGGCCTGCTCGGCATTCTGATCGGCGAGCAGGCCGTGCCGTGGATTCAACGCCTCCTTGGCGGACAAGGCTGAACAACCCGGGAGCTGAAATGTCGTGACAGCCGCATCTCTCGTCCTCACCAACGGACGCTTCACGACCCTCGATCGGACAAATCCCGTTGCTGATACGGTGACCGTTCGCGACGGCAAGTTCGCCGAAGTAGGCCGCGCCGGGGAGATCCTGCCGGAGCTCCCGCATGATGTCCGCGTGATCGATCTGCAGGGCCGCGCGGTCCTGCCGGGCCTTGTCGACACGCATATCCACTTCATCCGCGGCGGGCTCAACTTCAATATGGAGCTGCGCTGGGACGGGGTGCCGAGCCTTGCCGACGGCATGCGCATGCTGAGAGCGCAGGCGCTGGTCACTCCGCCGCCGCAGTGGATCCGTGTGGTCGGCGGCTTTTCGGCGCAGCAGTTTGCGGAGAAGCGGCTGCCCACGATCGACGAGATCAATGCCGCCGCGCCCGATACGCCGGTGTTCATCCTGCACCTCTACGACCGCGCGCTGCTCAATGCCGCGGCGCTGCGCGTGGTCGGCTATACCAAGGACACGCCCAACCCGCCGGGGGGCGAGATCGTGCGCGATGCGGCGGGCAATCCGACCGGACTGCTGCTTGCCGCACCCAATGCCAACATCCTCTACTCAACGCTGGCGAAAGGGCCAAAGCTGCCGCCGGAGTATCAGATCAACTCCACCCGCCATTTCATGCGCGAACTCAATCGGCTGGGTGTGACAAGCGTGATCGATGCCGGCGGGGGCTTCCAGAACTACCCCGAGGATTACGCGGTCATCCAGCATCTGGCCGACGAGAACCAGCTGACGCTGCGGATCGCCTACAACCTCTTCACGCAAAAGCCCGGCGAAGAGAAGGACGATTTCCTACGCTGGACGCAAAGCGTGAAGTACCAGCAGGGTGATGACTATTTCCGCCACAACGGCGCAGGCGAGATGTTGGTATTTTCAGCCGCCGACTTCGAGGACTTCCGCCAGCCCCGCCCTGACATGCCGCCACAGATGGAAGACGATCTCGAGGGCGTCGTGCGCATTCTGGCCCAGAACCGCTGGCCCTGGCGGCTCCACGCGACTTACGACGAAACGATCAGCCGCGCGCTCGACGTGTTCGAGCGGGTCGATCAGGACATTCCGCTTGCAGGGATCAACTGGTTCTTCGACCATGCCGAGACCATTTCGCTCCGCAACATCGACCGCGTCGCAGCGCTGGGCGGCGGCATCGCGGTGCAGCACCGCATGGCCTATCAGGGCGAATATTTCGTCGAGCGCTACGGCGCGCGCGCGGCAGAGGCCACCCCGCCGATCGCGGCGATGCTGCGCGCGGGTCTGCCGGTTGCAGCGGGGACGGATGCGACGCGCGTCGCCTCTTACAACCCCTGGGTGTCGCTGGCATGGCTCGTCAGCGGCAAGACCGTCGGCGGGATGCGGCTCTACCGTCCGGACAATCTTGTCGACCGCGAAACGGCACTCAGGCTCTGGACCGAACGCGCCAGTTGGTTCTCAAACGAGCCGCACCCGCGCGGCCGGATCGAGCCCGGTGCCCTTGCCGATCTCATGGTGCCGAGCGGCGATTTCTTCGGCTGCGCCGAGCACGAGATAGCCGGGACAACTTCGGACCTGACCGTCGTCGGCGGCCGCATCGTCTTTGCCAAAGGCGATTTCCGGTCGCTTGACATGCCGCCTCCGCCGGCCATGCCCGATTGGTCGCCCGTGCGCACTTACGGCGGTTATGCCGCGTGGAATGAGCCCGATCCCGCCGGCAATGCAGCCATGGCCTCGCAGTGCGGGTGCGCCAGCGCCTGCGCCGTGCACGACCATGCCCATGGCAGGGCGGTGACAGCCGCGATCCCCGCGCGCGACTTGCGCAGCTTCTGGGGGGTGCTCGGCTGCGCCTGCTGGGCCGTCTAGCCGCATGCGCGGATTGCCAGTCCTGCGGCCACTGCTCGCGTTTGTCGTCGGGTTTGTCGATACAGCGGCGTTTGTCCATTTCGGCGGGCTTTTCGTCGCGCATGTGACGGGAAACATCGTGCTGCTCGGCGCGACGCTCGCCGGCAGCGCGGTGCACCACGGCGAGAACGCGCTGCTGCAGCTCATCACCTTTCCGGTGTTCTTCGCCGCCGCGAGCGTCGCGGCGGCCCTCGCGTCGCGGTTCAAAGGGCAAGCAGCCGACTTCACCGTGCCCCTGCTGTGGGCCGCGGCTTCCTTGATCGCGCTCGCAACTCTTGTCGCCTGGTGGCCGACCCGAGCGGCGGCTAGCGCGCTGCTGCTGGTCATGGCCATGGCCACCCTCAACGCCGCGCACCGGCTCGATACGCGGCTCGGGCCGCCGTTCACGGTGATGACGGGCAACATCACCGCGCTCGCCATCGCCGCAGCACAGGCCTTGGGTCTTGCGCGGAGCCTGCCGCGATCCGCGGGCGCGGGCAACGTGGCCTTGCTGGCCCTTTTCTTCGCGTCCGGAGCGGTGGCAGGGGCGCTGGGCGATGCCCGGTTCGGCCTGCTCGCGATGGGGTTTCCGGCCGTGCTGCTGATCGGCCACCTGAGCTTCGGCTTGCGCATGGAGCCGGCAGCGTGACCCCGAGCTGGATAGCCCGCCTGCTGGCCAGCGGCTGGCTGGCCAGCCTCGGCGCGGTGCTGCTGACCAGCGCGTTCTGGTGGAGCGGCTGTGCCAAGCTGCTCCATTTTGGCGAGGCTCAGGCCGAAGTTGCGGGCCTTGGCCTCCCGGCCCCGCCCCTGGTCGCAGCGCTTACGATCGTGGTGCAGCTTGGCGGATCGTTAGCGATCATCCTGCGTCGGGGGGCCTGGTTCGGGGCCGGAGCGCTCGGCGTGTTCACCGCGCTCGCGACCGTGGTCGCCCACGGCTTCTGGCGGTTCGAGGGGATCGATCGCGCGCACCAGTTCAACACTTTTCTCGAGCATATCGGGCTGATTGGCGGCTTCCTGCTGGCAGCGATCCTGATCGATGCGCGGCGGCCCCTTCCGTGAAGGCGTTCGGCGCCACGGTGCTGGTTCTCGCCGCACTGCTGCCCGCCGCAGCGTGGGCCGGAGCGCCGCCCCGCCCCGAAATCGCCGGCTTCCGCTTCGACGAGGACTGGCGCAGCCTTTGCGGCACTGCCGATCGCCCACTGCTCGACCAGCTCAAATGCCTACGATTGTCCACTGCTGCCACGCTGACGCTGGGGGCAGAACTGCGCGAGCGCGGCGAGATCGTCGACAAACCCGACTTCGGCCTGACCAAGGACCATGACCGCGTCCTGCTGCACCGCGCGCTGGTCCATGGGGACTTGCGGCTGGGCAATGCGGTGCGTGCCTTCGTCCAGCTTGGCTATCTCGATCAGACGGGCCGCCGCATCCGGCCAGCGCCAACGGATATCGATCGACTCGATCTGGCCCAGGCCTTCGTCGATGTCTCAGCGTCGCTTCTCGGCGGACGGGCCACCGTGCGCGGCGGACGGCAGGAATTCACGCTTGGCTCGTCGCGGCTGGTCTCGGTCCGCGATGCGCCCAACGCGCGGCGCGCCTATGATGGCGTGCGCGCCTTCTGGGTGAGCGGCCATCGCCGGGTTGACGTGTTCTATATGCAGCCGGTTGAGCTCAGGCCCGGCAGCTTCGATGACAAGACGCTGGGCAGCGAGGCGCTGTGGGGGGCCTCGGCCAGCGTCACTCTGGTCGGAGCCCTGAAGGCGGATGTCTACGCACTCGGCTATCGGCGCAACCAGGCCAATTTCGCCGATGGCGCAGGCCGCGAACGCCGCGACAGCGTGGGGCTGCGCCTGTTCGGACGGAGCCATGGCGCCGATTGGGATTTTGAAGGGGTCTATCAGACCGGCAAGCTCGGCGGCCAGACTATCCGCGCCTGGACGATCGCCAGCGATAGCGGATACACGCTGCGCGGCAGGTTGAAGCCGCGGATCGGCCTGAAAGCCGATATCGCCAGTGGCGATCACGATCCTTCAGACACTCGGATCGGCACTTTCAACGCGCTCTATCCCAAGCTCCCCTACTTTTCCGAAGCGAGCCTGTTCGCGCCGGCCAATTTCATCGATCTGCACCCGCAAGTCACGATTGCGCCGACCCGCACGCTGACGCTGGGCGCGGGCATGAACTGGCTGTGGCGCGAGACGACGGCCGACGCGGTCTACCGCACGCCGCTCGTGGCCATTGCGGGCACGGCGGGCCAGGCGGGGCGCTTCACCGGCGCGCAGGCCATCGCCGACGTAAGCTGGCGGCCCGATCCGCACCTGACGGTGAGCAGTTCCTATGTCCACTTCACGCCCGGCGGCGTCCTGCGCCGCGTGGGCGGCGTGCAGGGAGACTACCTCAGCGTGACCACCGACTGGAAGTTCTGATGCGCAGCCTTGCCCGCCTTGTCCTGCTGGTGACCCCGCTCGCGGGCTGCACCACTGTGCCGGGTATCCCGCCTGCTCCGGCCCCCCGCACGAGCCTTAACGCCGAGCAGGCCTTTACGGCGCGCGAGGGTACATGGCCCGACGATCAATGGTGGTGCGGCTTTGGCGACCCGCAGCTCGATGCCCTGATCAATGAGGCGCTGAGCGGGGCGCCAAACCTGCTGGCGGCGGCTGCACGGGTGCGCAAGGCCGATGCGTTGGCGGAGCAAGCCGGCGCGGTTCTGGCCCCGTCCTTGGTCGCTGATGGGTCGATCGCGGAGGCCAAGCAAAGCTACAACAACGGCCCACCGCGCTTTGTTGTCCCGAAAGGCTTTCACGACAACACCCGCATCGCAGCGAGTGCCAGCTGGGACCCTGACCTCTGGGGGCGCAACCGCGATGCGCTGGCCGCCGCCACTTCCGAAGCGGACGCCGCGCGGGCGGACGCCGCGCAGACACGGCTGCTGCTCACCACCAGTCTTGCCAGCGCCTACTACGATCTCGGGCGCGCCTTCACCGACCGCGAAAGCGCGGTTGCCGCCGCCGAGATTCGCAAGCACACGCTCGATATCGTCCGCGCGCGGGGTGCCAACGGGCTGGAAACGAGCGGTATCGTCAATCAGTCGCTGGCGGCCGATCGCAGCGCGCAGTCCGATGTGGTGGCGATCGATGAGGCTATCGCGATCACCCGCGCCCGGATCGCCGCACTGCTCGGCGCTGGGCCGGATCGCGGGCTTGCCATCGCCGAGCCCCGCCCGGTCGCACTCCAGCAGCAGGGTATCCCGGCCACCATCGGGCTCGATCTCGTTGCGCGGCGGCCCGATGTGGCGGCCCGGCTGCTGCGCGTCGAGGCCAATGCCCGCCGGGTCAAGGCCGCGCGCAAGGACTTTCTCCCCAACCTCACGCTCTCGGGCTTTGCCGGTCTGCAATCGCTCGATGTGAAGTCGATCGCCGCGTCGGGTTCGGAAATCGCCAGCCTCGGGCTTGCGCTGCACTTACCGATCTTCGACGGCGGGCGGCTGCGCGGCGCCTATCGCGGCCAGCGCGCCGATTTCGATGCCGCGGTGGCCGATTACAACGCTGCGCTGGCGACAGCCTTCCAGGA
Source organism: uncultured Sphingomonadales bacterium (assembly GCA_903834285.1). Lineage (GTDB taxonomy): Bacteria > Pseudomonadota > Alphaproteobacteria > Sphingomonadales > Sphingomonadaceae > Novosphingobium. The sequence continues at coordinate 10,805 of CAILIO010000350.1, forward strand.
CGTGGCGACCGCGTTGGCGACAACGCGCACGATCGATACGCGGATCCAGCAGCTCGAGAACGCGGTTGCCGCATCGCGCAAGGCCTATGCCGTGGCGCAGGCGCGTTACGAGCAGCAGCTTACCAGCTATCTCAATGTCCTCACCGCCGAAGACAGCCTTGTCGCGGCACAGCGCGGGCTAAACGCCCTGCGCGCGCGTCGCATCAGCGCCGATATCGATCTGATCCGGGCGCTGGGCGGCGGATACCGGAACCCCAAGACGATGCAGCCAGCGGGAAGCCAACCATGAGCGATGCGGTCGAAGAAACACAGGCGCCCGTCGCGCCGGCCACAGGGATGGCCCAACCGGGGCTGCGCAGGCGCCTGTTCGGCGTGGTCGCGGTTGTTGCATTGATCGGCCTGATCGGGTTCGCCCTGTGGTACGTGCTGGTCGCCTTGCGCGAGGAGACAACCGACGACGCCTATGTCGGCGGCGAAGTCGCACAGATCACGCCGCTGGTCTCGGCTGCCGTGCGCGAGGTGCGGGTCAGCGACACCCAGGCGGTCAAGGCCGGCGATGTCCTGGTGGTGCTCGACGACGCCGACACGCGCGTTGCGCTCGCACAGGCTGAGGCGGAACTGCAGCGCGCGATCCGCCGGGTAAAGGGCTACTTTTCGACCGACACCTCGCTCGCCGCGCAGATCGTCGCCCGCGCGGCTGATGTCACCCGCGCCGAAGCGCAAGTCACCCAGACCCGCGCCGCGCTCGAAAAGGCCCGCAGCGATCTTGCGCACCGCAGCGCGCTGATTGCCAGCGCCGCCGTTGCAGGCGAGGAAGTCTCGGCCGCGCGCAATGCATTGGTCGCCGCCAGCACCAATTACGACAGCGCTCGCGCCAGTCTTGGGCAGGCCATAGCAAACCGGCAGGCTGCGGAAGCCTCGCTCGCGGCCAGCAGCACGCTGACGGCGGGAAGCTCGGTACCGGATAATCCGGAAGTGGCCTCGGCCCGGGCGAAGCGCGATCAGGCCGCGCTCGATCTGGCGCGCACCCGCCTGCAGGCACCGTTCGATGGCGTGGTGGCGCGGCGACAAGTCCAGATCGGCCAGCGCGTGGCCTCGGGCAGTGCCTTGATGACGATCGTGCCGGTCACCAGGCTCTATGTCGATGCCAACTTCAAGGAAGGCCAGTTGCGCGCGATCCGCGCAGGCCAACCGGTCAAACTCGTGTCCGATACTTATGGCAGCGGCGTGAGCTATAGCGGCAAAGTCATCGGTCGCGGCGCCGGCACCGGATCGGCCTTTGCGCTGATCCCCACGCAGAATGCCACGGGCAACTGGATCAAGGTGGTCCAGCGTATTCCGGTGCGAATTTCGCTCGATCCCCGGGAATTGCAGGCCCATCCGCTGGCGCTGGGCGCCTCGATGACCGCGGTAGTCGACATTGCAAACTAGCGCCGCCAACCCGGTCCGCGGGCTCGACCCGTGCTCGTCGCTGCGCGGCGGCAAGCTGGCGCTCGCGGGCCTCGTGCTAGCGCTCGCCAACTTCATGGTCGTGCTCGACACCACTATCGCCAATGTCTCGGTGCCCAATATCGCCGGTGGCCTGGCGGTGGCGCCTAGTCAGGGGACCTGGGTGATCACGTCCTACGCGGTGGCCGAGGCAATCACCGTGCCGCTTACCGGCTGGCTCGCGCGCCGCTTCGGGCCGGTGCGCGTGTTCACGCTCGCCATGCTCTCGTTCGGGTTCTGGTCGGCGATGTGCGGATTTGCACCATCACTCTCGGCGCTGGTGGTGTGCCGGATCATGCAGGGGCTTTCAGGGGGGCCCATGATCCCGCTTTCGCAAACGCTGCTGCTGCGGGTGTTCCCGCCCGAACGGGCCGCCGCCGCGATCGGTCTCTGGGCGATGACGACGGTGGTTGCCCCGATCCTCGGGCCGATCCTCGGCGGCACGATCTGCGATACGCTGAGCTGGCCCTGGGTGTTCTACATCAATGTGCCGCCTGCCGTCGCCTGCGCGCTGGTGGCGGCCCGGCTGCTGACCGCGTGCGAGAGCGCGCCGGTCAAGGTCCCGGTCGATGTGGTGGGGCTCGGCCTCCTGATCACCTGGGTCGGCGCGATGCAGGTCATGCTCGACAAGGGCAAGGACCTCGACTGGTTCGCCTCGCCGTTCATCGTCGTGCTCGCGCTGACGGCCGGGTTCGGCTTCGTGTGCTTCGTGATCTGGGAGCTGACCGACGCGAACCCGATCGTCGATTTGCGCGTGTTTCGGCGCCGCGGCTTTACCGCAGGGGCGATCACGCTGGCCATCGGGTTCGGCGCCTATTTCGGTGCGATCGTGCTGATACCACTGTGGCTGCAGACCAACCTCTTCTACACGGCGACGGCGGCCGGATATGCCATGGCGTTCAACGGCGTGCTCGCGGTCGTGTTTTCCCCGATCGTGGCGCGCCTGACGACAAGGGTCGATCCTCGCGCGCTCGTGTCGTTCGGCCTGCTGCTGATGGCCGCGACCGGGCTAATGCGCACGAATTTCATCACGGGCATCGATTTCTGGTCCATCGCGCTGCCCAACCTGGTCCAGGGCATGGCGATCCCGTTCTTCTTCGTGCCGCTCACCGGGCTCGCTCTGGCGGCGGTCGATCCGGTGGAGACGGCGTCTGCCGCGGGACTGATCAACTTCATGCGCACAACGGCGGGCGCGGTCGCCACCTCGCTCGTCACCACGCGGTGGGACAGCGCGACGACCACGATGAAAAGCGAGTTGGCGTGGCGCCTCCACGATGTGGCGGACTTTACCGGCAGCCTTGCCGGCGTCAGCCGCGATCAGGCGCTCGGCCAGATCGATCTGCTGACCACGGGCCAGGCGACCATGATCGCCACCAACCAGATGTTTTTCCTGACGACCATCGCGCTGGCTTTCGGCGCCACCCTGATCTGGCTAGCGCCGCGCCCGCGCGGAGCGATCGCTATGGCGAGCCATTGATGCGCCGCAGCGAGGCCCTGCCGCACCATCGTTCCCCTGCCCGAAAGGATCGTTCGTGACCCCCGCTGCCATCAAGACCCCGCGCTTTCGCGCCGTGGTCGAGAACACATTTGCCGCCGACGCCGCGCGCGATGCCGCCCGATTTGTGACCCGCCTGAGCGAGGATGCGACGTTCCAGCTCGGCGGCCAGCCCCCCGTTCACGGCCGCGCGGCAATTGAAGCGATGATTGCGGCAACCTTCTGCGCCTTCGCCGCCGTCGAGCACGAACTGGTGCGGGCCATGGAAGCCGATGAGCAGGATCTGCTGATCTATGAAGCCATCGTCCACTACACCTTCGCCGACGGCCGCGTTGCTGCCGTCCCTTATGTCAATGTGCTGGATTTCGCCGATGACCTCGTGCGCCGCTACCGCATCTATCTGGATCTGAGCGTGCTGGCCCCATAAGGACGGCCCCGGGCCTGCATGGCGCGATGCGCGGGATGTTAGCTCGCGCCAGCGGGATCACGCTGTAGCCACCGTCAAACCGCAGATTTCCAGCCATCGGCGATCAGTCGTATCACACGACCATTCCAGACCCGGCGAAACCCCGCATCCCACCGTCCCGCACAGCCCAAAACCGTGCGAATGGTTCTCAGCCCCGGGTGGGCGGGTAGCCGATCAGCAGCTACCGAGGGCGCCTTGCGCCTGACCCTTGCGGCGGACAAGGCGGGTCATCGCGAACGCTGCTGCAGCGGCAAGCGCGGAGAACAGCCCCCCGCCCACCAGGGGCGCGGGCGCGACGGGCACCGAATTTAGCGTTATGGTCTGCCCGGGGCTAAGGTTGAACCCGCCACCGCCGTTGCCGCCGCCAAAGCCGACATTGAAAAAGTAATCACCGGACGTTCCAACGGCGGAATATGAGCTTCCCCACGAACCACTGAGAGACCAGTAGTTAAAGTTGCCCCCAGCGGAATCCAAGGGAAACGTTGACGTCCATTGGATATGATACCGACCTTGCGGGATAGAGATGCCACCGCCGCCACCATCACCATGGTTTGATTCGTTAGAGGCGATCAAGGAATCCGCCGTTTGAACAAGGGTCATACCGCTGCCATGGCCGATATTCCACGTGCGAAGATCCAGCGTGCTGGCATGTGCAGCGCCGCTGGCCGACAGCAACGCCGCCCCGATGGCGAAGGCGAGGGCGTTTCTGGCTGTCATGATGTCATCCCTCAAGTGGCGTCCTCGGCCTTGCCGGGAAAAGCTTATACTGCCTTATCCATACCTACTGAGCCTGACTCTGCGCATAGCCTATTTGGTTAGAACCATCCACATGGCGATTGGCCGTGAAGGCCCTTGATCGTCAGGCAAGACCCGGACACGCCAATGCGATCAATCGTGTCAGACAACCATTCCCCGCAGTGGCAAAGCACCGTTTCGAACTGGCCACGACCATGCGAAAAGCCGCGCACTTCTGAAATGGCTTTCCCGTGGGGAGGACTAGCATTTGTTTTTGTGTGAAAATTGGTAGCGGAGGAGGGACTCGAACCCCCGACACGCGGATTATGATTCCGCTGCTCTAACCAGCTGAGCTACTCCGCCCCGAAGGGATCTGGCCAGGTAGCGGACGCATCCGATCCCAAGGCAGGCGGGCCTATTAGGCGGGGCGGCTTATGCGGTCAACAGGGGAATCTGCCTTGCCCCCACCGTGTTTCAACGGTGCGGCCGGCCGCGGAAGGTCCAGCGGCCCACTGCCTTCCATGGCCCGCCCACATAGCGGTGGAGTGCAAGGCCCGCGAAGGCGAAACGCTCGGGTAGCACCGCGGGGCCAAGGGCGGCTTGCAGTGCCTTTGCATCGGCGCGCACGACCTTGTTCTGCACGGTGATGTGGAAGCGCGGAATGCCCTCGTCCTGCTGGGTGAGCATGCCGTGGAAGTGCGCGGCGATCATGGCGCGCACGTCCTGCATGGCCGGGCTTTCGATCGCGAGCGCGGTGCCGGTGCCGAGGTCCATCAGGCCGGTGATCTGCGCGGGCGGCGGCGGCAACTCGGCGGCGAGCGCGGCCAGCAGGCGGCGCGCCTCTTCTTCGACGAAGGGCGGCAGGGCGCGCAGCAGCGTGACATGCGCCGGGACCTGATTGCGCTCGGGCGGATAATGCGTGCGGCGCAGCGCCTCGGCGCGGTTTTGGACGGCTGGCGGAAGCTCGGCGGTGACCACCAGCGGCGCCCGCACGGACCCTAGAGCTCCCCGCGCGCGCGGCGGATGGCGAACCACCGCGCGACGTTGGCGTTGTGCTCCTGCAGCGTCGCGGCGAAGACATGGCCGCCCTTGCCATCGGCCACCATGTAGAGCGCGTTGGTCTTTGCCGGGTGCAGCACCGCCTCGATCGAGGCCTTGCCCGGGTTGGTGATCGGAGCAGCCGGGAGGCCCACCATGGTGTACGTGTTATAGGAATTGACCGCCTGGATCTCGGACTGGCGGATGCGCCGGCCGAGCGGCTTGCCGCGGGTGATCGGGTAAATGATCGTAGGATCGGCCTGGAGCATCATCCCCTGCCGCAAGCGGTTCGAATAGAGCCCGGCGACCATGCGGCGCTCCGACGGCTTGCCGGTCTCTTTCTCGACGATCGAGGCAAGGATCACCGCTTCTTCCGGGGTGCGCGCGACGGTATCGCCCGCGCGTCCGGCCCAGAGCCTGGCAAGCGCGCGGGCCATGGCCTGCTGCATCCGAGTGACCACCGCGGTGCGGCTCTCTCCGCGCTGGAACGCGTAAGTATCTGGGAGCACAGACCCCTCGGCGAGCGTCGGCACGGCGCCTGTCAGCACGGGAACTTTGGCAAGGCGCTCCTCGACCATGATCGAGGGCA
>CAILIO010000351.1 GCA_903834285.1 uncultured Sphingomonadales bacterium
CCCAGGCCGCTGCGCAGCTCGGGCGGACTGGTGAAGCAATGGACCATCTCAAGGATCACATCGTCGAGGTCAGCGAGAACGGTGCTGTTGTGACAGCAGAGCGCTGGTTGTCGCTTCCTCCTGCCGATCGGGAGCGCACCGGGATCTATGTCTCCGGGCAACATTTGCGCGACGAGGTCAACGCGGCCGTGCAGACTGGCCTCGCCGCCAATGGCGAAATCGGCCCAGACAAGTTGACCCTCACCGTGCTCTCGCGTGTCAACGCGACGCGGGAGGAGCTGCGACAGGTGCGGACCTACGCGCCAGGCATGGTGCTTGAGGTGGCGACGCGGCAATCGCGGCAAAACCTGGCGAAGGGGCGGTATCACGTGTTGAAGGTCGACACCGCCAAGGGAGCCGTCGAACTGAGAGGCACCGATGGCCATCGACAGAAGTTCCTGCCTTCGCGGATCCGCGCGAAGGGAGATAATCAGGCTCTCAAGCTCCACGAGCGGAAGGCACTGACGGTCTACACTGGCGATACCATCCGCTGGACCGCCAACGACCATCAGCGCGGGCTGATCAACGCCGACAGGGCGACGGTTACCGCGATTGCGGATAACGGCCTTACCGTCCGCACCTCGGCTGGGATGGACCAGAAGCTCACGGCTGACGATCCGATGCTGGGGCGGATAGATCTGGCCTATGCGCTCAATGCCCACATGGCGCAGGGGCTGACCTCTGACAAAGGCATTGCCATCATGGACAGCCGAACCCGCAAGCTGCTCTCGGCCCGCAACTTCCTCGTCACCATAACGCGTCTGCGCGACGAGCTAACCCTGATCGTCGACAGTAGCGACAAGGTCGAAATGGGCATCGGCCGCAATCCTGGAGACAAGACCTCGGCGCTGGAGGTGACTGACAGGCTTGGGGCCGCAGCCGCGAAAGGGCAGGCGGCGGGCAAGCCTCAGGAGGTCGATAAGCTGCAGGAGGCTGAAAGGCCTCTCGAGCTTGAGCGCAGAATCACAAAGGTGGTGCCGTTCGAGATGGGGATTTGACCCAGAAATCTTGCGTCCAAAAAGGCTGGAAATGCGTCCACCGACGAATTAATGCGTCCGCATATGTTGATTCGAACTCAAACTTCTGTACGAATTTCAATTACTAAAGCTGAAAAAATGTGGGGGTAAATGTGGGGGTAAAATTGGTCTTTCAAAGAGATTGATTTCAAATCAAAATTTTATTCTTTTGGTTCGATACAAGCCCTGCCACCACCAGCCTCCCAACACCAGCCGATCCAGGCACATCCCGAACGATCCCGGGAAGCGCCAAGGGCGCTGCTCAGTATACGGGGCGCTGCAAGGTGCGATCGGTCTGGATGCGGGTATAACCGCCCACGCCGTGGACGCGGCCCATAAGCTGCATCGCAATCGGATCGGGCCGCAGCGTTGCGGCATCGACGAAGCGGTCGTCGATCGTCATCGCCACCACTTCGCCGAGGATGATCGTGCTGCCCGGTGGCGCATCGATCGCTTGATAGAGCCGGCATTCGAGGCTGACCGGAGATCCGGCGATGCGCGGCGGGGTGACCAGCTCGCTCGGCAGCATTGCGAGCCCGGCGAGCGTGGCCTCGTCCACTTCGGGCGGGGCATCGATGCAGGTCAGGTTCATGGCCTCGAGCATTGGCTCGCTGACCAGATTGACGACAAATTCCCTGGTTTCCAGAATGTTGGTCGCCGTGTCCTTCAGCCCGCCGCTTGCGCTGCGCATGGCGCCCAGCACCACCAGCGGCGGCGCCGCCGAGATCATGTTGAAGAAGCTGTAAGGTGCGACATTGCCTACGCCTGCCGCCGAGCGGGTCGAGATCCAGGCAATCGGGCGGGGCACCACGGTTCCGGCCAGCAGCTTGTAGCACTCGGCCCGGCTCAGCGCGTCCATCGTGAGGTGCATCAGGCTTCGCCCTCGATCCAGCTGACGGGCGGCTTAGCGCGGCGGTCGACCGTGAGGCGGAACACGTCGGGCCGCGAATAGTGCCCCACCGCGTCGAAATCATAGCGCCCGCGCGCGATTTCGGCGGGGTCGATATCGGCGTAGAGGATGGTTTCGCCGCCGTAGTCCGGCCCCGCGAGCATTTCCCCCAGGGGGCCGACGATCAGGCTGCCGCCGCGCATCAGCACGCTGTCGGCGTCCTCGCCCAGCACGCATTCCTGCCCCTCGGGCAGATCACGGCGGCGCAGGAACTGGCAGGAGGAGAGCACGTGGCAGCGCCCTTCGAGCGCAATGTGGCGCATCGTGGAGACCCAGCCGTCGCGGTCGTCCGCGGTCGGTGCGCAGTAGAGCGTCACGCCCTGGCCATACATCGCCATGCGCAGCATCGGCATGTAGTTTTCCCAGCAGATCACCGCGCCCACAGTGCCAAGTGCGGTCTCCACTGCAGGCAGGGTGGAGCCGTCGCCGAAGCCCCAGATCAGGCGTTCAGCGGCGGTCGGCATCAGCTTGCGGTGGTGTGCCATGGAGCCCCCCGCGCCGTCGATGATGAGCGCGGTACAATAGAGCGTCGAGCCCATGCGTTCGATCACGCCGATCACCACGACCATGCCCGCCGCCTCCGCCGCCTCGCGCACCATAGCGATCTCCGGCCCGTCGAGCGCGACGGAGGCTGCGTAGTAGCGCGCGTAGGCCTCGCGTCCTTCGGGAAAGCGCAGTCCGATGGGGGCGCCGAAGCGCGCGCCTTTGGGGTAGCCGCCGATGAAGGCTTCGGGGAACACAGCCAGCCGGGCTCCCGCCGCACCGGCCTCGGCGATCAGGCGGGCGGCCTTGGCGGCAGAGGCACCGCTGCCGGCGGGATCGGATGCCGCCTGAACCACGGCGGCGCGAAAGGGGGGAGTAGTCATGCAATCAGTTAGCATGACAGGCGGCCCCTTCCGCAATGGCAAAGCGCGTTACGCCTTGATCGTCAGGCGCAGCCCCGTGCGGACAACGAAGCCCAGTGCGAGCATGCCGAAGCTGATCAGGCAGCCCGACCAGCCGACATAGACAATGCTGCTAAAAAGCACGCCCGCGCAGGCGGCGGCGAAGATCAGCGGCAGGACGGGATAGAGCGGCACTTTGTAGGGGCGCTCCACTTCCGGCTGGCGGAGCCGCAGGACCACCACTGCAAGCCCGCTCATCGTCAGGAACAGCCAGTATATCGGCGAGAGGTAATCGACCATCGTTGCAAAGCCCCGGCCCGAGGCGGCGCCCCAGGCGATCAGCGCCAGTTCGACCGCGGTCTGCACGAGGATCGCCGCGCGCGGCACGCCGCGGCCCTGGTCCCATTGCGCCAGCGCGGCGAGCGCGGGCTCGTCCTCCGCCGCGGTATAAAGCGTGCGTCCGCCCACGATGATCAGCGCATTGAGCACCGAAAAGGCGGCCACGGCGACGCAGATCACGATTCCCGTCTCGCCCGCCGGGCCGAAGGCGCGGGCCATCAGCGCGGCGGCGGGGGCCTCGCTGTTCGCAAGCCCCGCCATACCGAGCCCGCGCACATAGGCCCAGTTGGCGATCATGTAGAGCGCTGTGATCAGCACCATGCCGCCGAACAGGGCGCGGGTCATGTCCGCGGGAGTGCGCACTTCGGACGATAGTGTGGAGGCGTCGTTGAAGCCGCCATAGGCGAGCATGATGAACACCATCGATTGCCCGAAGGCGGCGAGCGTGACGGGGGTGGCAGGGCCTGCCGCGACCTGCAGCGGCGCCACGCCGTGGTATGCGAGCCAGAGCGCCGCGCCGCCCAGCGCGAGCAGCGCGGCAACGTCCATCGCAACCATCGCGATCTGCGCGCGCGTCCCCGTCTGCACCCCGCGCAAATTGAGCGCGGTGAGCAGGATGACCATCCCGCTCGCTACCAGTGCGCGGGTAAAGGTGCCCATCGGTACCAGCTCGGCAAGGTAGTCGATCCCCACGAAGGCGAGCAGTGCGCCCGAGGCGGAGAAGATCACCGCAAAGCGCGACCATGCGAAAAGCCAGGCGGCATCGGCGCCGAACGCCTCGCGCAGGAAGCGATAGTCGCCGCCGGTATCGGGAAAGGCGGCGGAGAGTTCGGCGTAGCAAAGCGCGCCGATCAGCGCGAAAATACCGCCCAGCCCCCAGGCCAGCATCAGCGCACCTTCCCCGCCAAGGCTTTGCGCAACAAGCTGCGGCGTACGGAAGATACCCGCGCCGATCACCATGCCCATGACCACCGCCGCGGCGGCGGTTGTGCTCAGCATGCGCTTGGGCTGGTGGTGTGGCGGGAATTCGGGTGCGGTGTGCATTACGCGGAACGCTAGAGATTTTTACCGCCGGGGGAAGGCTACTGCGCCGATTTCACGGTAATCGACTGGCGTAGCACGCTGGATTTGCCGCCCAGCGTCAGCGTAACCGGGCCTTCGAGCCGGATCTTGAGGCTGGCAGCCTGCTGCGGATCGAGTTCGAGACGGTATTCGCCCGCGGGCAGGCGCTCAAAGAGGAAGAACCCGTCGGATTCGCTGCGCACCCTTGCGGCCAGGCTGCCGTCCGGGCGGAGCAGGCGCAGCTGGAGGCGCGAGACCGCGCGCGTGCCGGATTCGGCGCGGAAATAGGCGGTGCCTTCGATGTCGCTCAGCGTGACGATCGCGAAATCGCTGGTGTGGATGCGGCCCGGGCGCGGCACCACTTCTATCCCCGGGCGGGAGGGGGCGAGCGCGATATCGGGCATGGAATCGCTGTCCACCCGCACCGAAGCGCGCGCGCCGTCGCCAAGCCCTGCAATGAAAGCGCGCCCCTGCGCATCGGTGCGGTTCTCGTCGGTGCCCGAAAGGAAGGTAACGCCGGCGACCGGGCTTTCGCCGGGATCGCGCACGCCGTTGGCATTGGTATCGGCAAAGGCGGTAACGGCCATCGCGCCGCCGCTGGTGAGCCCGGGGCGGGCGACGAAGGCGCGGCCCGAAAGCGGATTGCGTCCGAAACTGAAACCCACACGCAGCGCCAGCGAGAACTTGCGGGTGGGAAACCCGTAAGACCCGTCGAACGCCACATTGACCGGACCGATGCGGCGGATCGCGGAAAGGCTGAGCGAGGTCTGATGATCGGTCAGCGTATGCGTCACCCCGCCGCGAACCAGCGTGCTCGTCCCGAAGCGGCGATCGGCTTCGAGCGTGACAGACTGGAGGTTGACCGTGGGCGCCAGGCCATAACCGAGGCTGGCGCGGTAGCGCGTGCGCGAGCCTGAGAGGGTGGCGAGATCGAAAGTGCCGAGCAAGCGGCTGCTGGCGGGCGTGGTCGGCGCGCTGACGCGGTTGTAGTCGAAGGTATTGGAGAGCAGGACCCCGCCCAGCGGCAGCGTGGCGCGCAGCGCAGCGTCGGTCTGGAGGCGCCCATCGGCAAATTCGATGCGGCGCACCTGGCTGGTGATCGGCATGATCCGCGCATTGATGCCCGAGCCGAAATGCAGCGTGGTGTTGAGATTGAGCTCACTCGCGCGGCGCAGCGGATCGGCTGTGAAGGCGCGCACTTCGTCGATTGCGCCGCCGCCGTATTCGGCATGGGTGGCGCTATAGGCAAGGCCGAGCAGCTTGCCGCCGAGGCCCACCTCGACCGTGTGTCCGCCGCCGTCCTGCAGCCCGAGATCGAGGCGCAAGGCGGTCGCGCCGATGCCGCTCCTGAGGCCGGTGGCGGCGAGCCAGTGGTGCTTGCCGCCGCTCTCCCAGGTCGCCGCGCCCAAGGTGGCGGTAACCGCGCGGCTGAGGCCGTAGCCGAGCTCCGCCGTCGCGCGCCACTTGCCGAAATCGGGCGCGGGGCTGAAGCGCGGCCCGCGTACGCCGAACAGGTTGGTGTCCTTCTGCGCGGCGCCTACGCTGTAGATGAACTGCCCGGGCGCCAGGCGGCCATCGCCGACGCTGATCTTGCGTACCACTTCGCGGCGCTGCCCCTGCGGCCCGTAGAACACGAGGCGGAAGACATTGAGCCCGAAATCGACTGGCACTTGCAGGAAGGCATATTGCCCGTTTACCGGCGTGCGCGTTGAGCCGATGAGCGTGTTGTTGCGATAGAGCTCGACTTCGTAGCCATCGAGCAGATCACCGCGCAGATCGACGGAATCGAAGATCGAGGCCTGTTCGAGCGGGGCATTGGTGACGAAGGCGCCGCGTCCGCTGACACCGCGCAGGCCGATGGGGAGCGCGCCGGTCGCGACATCGCCAAGCTGGAACTCGGTGGCCTTGAGCGGCCCCAGCAAATCGCCATCGGGATCGCGGCGGCCCAGTTCGAGGCGCGCTGCGGTCAGCCCGTCGCGGGTCGACGCACTGGCGTAGGCGCGCGCGGTCATGAAGGCGAGATCGCCCGCAAGGCGCACGTCTGCCTCGAGCCGGGCGCCGAGATCGTCATCGGTCAGCGCGCGCAATTCGGTTTCGCCCACGGGGAGCGAGAGGCCGCGCCACGGCGTTTCCTCGCGCGGGAAGCGGGTGGTGGTTTCTCGGTTGGAGCGCGAAGCGAGGCGCGCACGGTCGGCCTCGCGCGCCAGGCGTTCCTCGAAGGGGAAAGGCTCGCGGGTTTTGACCGCTATCGTCTGGGCGCGCAGATCGACCTTGAGATCGAGCGGGAAAAGATCGGAAAAACGCTCGGCGCGCAGGTAAAGCTCGCCTTCGTAGGCGACTGCATCACCCTTGCCGAGTGGGATGGGTTTGCCTGCGACGACCAGCGTGCCATCGCGCAAGTTGAGCGCAATCGTCCGCTTTTCGGCAAGAAACCAGCCGCTTGCGTAATGACCATCGTCACTCACCGCGATGGGGAGGTCGAGGAAGCGGGTGATTGTGCCGAGCGGCAGATAGACGCCCTGGCGCAGGCCATAGGCAACAATCGTGTCGCTGAGTTCGCCTTGTCCGGTCTCGACCTGAAGGATGAGTTCATCGTCTTCGCTGATCACCGGCACGGCGGTCGCCGCGCCGAGACCGGCCTGGCTGGTAACATTGGCGCGCAGCGGCGACGCGGTGAGCGCGGGTTTCGGCGCCGGTGCGGGTGTGCCGAAAGCAGGCTCGGGCAGCGCGCGGCGGTTTTCGACAAAGTTCCGCGAGGCGGTGTCGGCGGGGGCGGAGCCAGCGGAGGAGGTTGCCGCCACAGGCGTGATCGGCAGCGCGGCGGGCGCATAGGCGAGACGGGTCGGCGCAGGCTTTGTGCGCGGCTCGGCGGGCGGTGGCGGTGCGGGCGCGGTGGAAGCAGCGGCCGTGGCGCCGAAAGCGGGAAGGGGAAGCGCGGCGGCCAGCCTGAAGGGTGGCGGCGACGCATCGGGCTGGGCGGGGGCACTGACGGCTGGTTTCATCGGCACCGTGGGCTGCGGCGCGGGCGGCGCTATGGCAGCCACCGCTGCAGGGGGCTGGGCCGCCGCCGGTTCGGCCGCTGTTGGGCGTGGCGCTTCGGATTCCGGTGGAGGCGGGCTTGGCGCGGCTGCGGGCGTCACCTCTCCCGACTTGACTAAGACCGGGGCGGGCTCTGGCTTCACGGCAGCCGGCATGGCGGTCGTGCTGGTTTCCGGCAGCGCCTCCAATGCGGCAGGTGCTGCTGGGGCCGGAACGGCGGCATTCGCTTCCGATGCCCCCACCTGCGGCACGGCGACCGGCTCGGGCGCGGGAGCCGCAGCGGACGGTGGGCCGAAGGCAGGGGCCGGCAGCGGCTCGGCGGCTGCAAGCGCAGTGAGGGCCGTTGGCTCGGGCGGGGGCGGTGCCGGCTCGGCCGCCGGCGGCGGTGATGCGGTCGGCAAAGCTGCGGCGACCTGCGGCGGGGCAGCCGGCTCCGGCGTAATCGCCTGCTTGAACTCTGCGGAAAGCACGCCTTGGGGTGCTGCCGGCGGCCCCTCGGTAACCCGCGCAAGGACGGGCTGCTCGGCTTCCGCCAGCGCGCCAAGCGCCTGCTTCTTCGCCTTGCGCTTTTTATCTGCCTTGCGCCCAGGCGCGGCCTCCAGCGCGGGTGTCGCCGTAGCTGCGGCAAAGCGTGGTTCGGGCAGCTTTCCGGGGCGGCGCGCCTTTTTCGCTTCGCGCGGGGGATCGGGCGCAGGGCCTTCCGGCGGCGTCAGCTCACGGCGCGCGGTATCGCCCGCGAGCGCGAGCGTTGCGCCCAGCACGACCCGCAGCGAACCGGAGGATCCGCGTTGCTGGTCCCCCCCGCGACGTTTCACGGCACGATGAATTCCTGCCGCGCGAGCACTTTGCCGGGTGACATGTCGTCATCCACGTAGCTCACCATCCAGCGCGTGCCCTTCGCAAGGAAGCGAGGCTCGGTGGCGGGATCGATCAGGACTTGCACCGCGCGCTCGGGAATCTCTGTATAAACACCGATGCCCTTGATCTCGGCCACCGGCTTCTTCGCGCCCGGAGCGGTTATCGTGATATCGCCGAAGGCCGAACGCGTGCCCTCGCGCGTGATGGTGAGCGCCAGCGCGGTCGGCGTGCCGGGCGCGGCATTGAGCTTCAGGTCCTTGAGCCCCGCAGTCAGCGTCGTCTCCCCCACGCGCACGATCACCGGGATCGAGATGCCGAAGCGCGGCACGATGCGCACGCCGATGCCGCCGCCGGTCTGGGCGCCCGCTGCCTCGTCGATGCTGGTGCCGCCGGTTTCGGGCGGGACCGAGACGACGGTGAAGTGCGAGCGATATTCGCCCGGCGGCAGGTCCGGCGGCACGCGCGCCATGATTCGCACCATTTGCGCCTCGCTCGCAGGCAGCGCGACATGGCGCGGCGACCAGCGCAGGAAGCCGCTGGCAGTATGCACCGTATCATGCGCCGCGGCATCCTGCACGGTGGCCAGGTCGACGAGCCGCCCGTCGCGCTGCATGGCCATGTCGGAAACCGTGATCTCGTATTCACCGGCGGCGGCGGCGCGGTTGTAGAGACCGACGCTGGCGATGCGCGTGCGTTCGTCGATCACGACGCGTTTCGGGAAGAGGTTAATGTCGCCCATGCCGCCAACGGCACCGGCCGGCAGCGCGGCGGGCGCCGGGGGGGCGACAGCGGGATCGTCCGCCTGCCCTGCCGCTGCCTGTGCCAAGACACTGGCAGGCATAGCGAAAACGAGACTGGCGCCCAGCGTGGCAGTCTTCAGCGTCGCCGCAAGGCCACGAGGTCCGATGAGTTGCAAGAGGTACGTCCCGGGTCAGCAAAATAGGTTAATCCCCTTATGGGGAATCCCTGATTCGCTGGCAATCGCGGACTACTGATAAGTCACAGTTACGGCGTAAGTGCCGGTGTAAGTACCGGTGGTCTGGTTCGTGCCGACATTGAGCGTGGCACCGACCGAGAGCGCGAAGGTGCGCGTGAGGCTGAACACGGCGCCCGGGGTCCAGTTGCTGCGAAACGCGCTGAGGCGCATGTTGCGCGATCCCTGGCGCAGGATGGCGACGGTCGGAAGATCGATGCTGAAGGCGCGACCCGCCTCGCCGACCACGGCAAACGTTCCGGGGCCGCGCGGCACGGTTTGCGCGATGGCCGTGCTGGTGAGGACGCCGCCAGTGGTGGTGATCGTACCCGAAGGCGACATGACCACGGTGCCAGCCGCCGTCGGCCGCGTCAGCTGCCCGAACGACAGCGGGTCGATCGGCGCGATCTGGAGCGGCGTGAGGATGACCGCCTGCGCCGAGCCGCTCACGGTGGAGCTGCTCGGGGCTGCGAACGCAGTGCCGGAAAGGGCAGCCAGGGCGCAGGCCATGGCCGCTATTCCGGACAGGAATCGCGCGGGCGAAGACATCGGGGTTTTCCGAAAGGGAGTGCAAGGGCCGGGGGCCGCCGCACTGGGCGGCCCCCGGCGTATCCGTGCGATCAGTTGTAGGTGACGGTCGCCGAATAGGTGCCGGCATAGGCGCCAGCCGCCTCGGTGCCGGCGAGGGTCAGCTGGCCGCCGACCGAGAAGCCGGCGGTGCCGCCGGCGCTGAGCGTGCCGGTCGCGGCCGAGGCCGAGGTGGTGAAGCTGATCGAGGTCGTGCCGTCGGTGACGGAGCCCGAACCGGTGCTGATCGAGAACGAACGGCCCGCATCACCCGTGACGGTGAAAGCGTCGGCCGAGTTGGTCGAGCCAGGGACGAAGGCGACATCGCCGCCGACCGAGCCCACGCCCGCCGCCGAAACGGTGACCGAACCGCCGGTGCCGGTGGTGAAGCGGCCGAAGCCGAGGGCAGCGCCCGAGGTGTGGGTGAGCACGATGGGCTCGACGATGGTGGCGGTGGCGCTGCCGGTGGCAGTCGAGGTGTTGCCCGAAGCGGCAAAGGCAGGCGAGGCCGACACAAGGGCGATGGCCGAGGCGAGAATGATCTTCTTCACGTGTATGCTCCCGAGTAGTGGCCGTGGCGCCTCCCCCCTGGGCTGCGACACGACCGCGAAACTGCTGTACTGCGAATTTGGGCGGATCGCCGTAGTTCGGTACGTAGCCTTACGTATTCGGGGCGAGTTAATGGGTAGTTATCTGACTTTTTACTTAGTTTTTGTCCCAAAATGAGAAAATAAACCAGTCAGTAACGTCTATTTATTCGTCATTAACCATACAAGTATCGGTCCAAATGCAAATATTCGCGCTTTGTCATGCAGGCGCACACCCTGCCATTGGCACCCCGAAGGGTGTCTAGATGGCGGAAAAATTGAGAAAAATTTTTTGCGCCCAGTGATTTTTGCTCAGCAGAACCGCCTAAGGTGGGGTCACGGCTGCGCAAGGCGCGCAAAAACGCCCGCTGCCGGGGCGGCGCGGGCGGTGGAAGCTGCTCTCAGGCGAGCAACGTCAGTTGTACGAAGCGGTGATCTGGTAGGTGCCGGTATAAGTCCCGACCGGCTGCGCGGCGCCGACGGCGAGCGTTCCGCCCACCGCGATGTCCAGCGTTCCGACGGGCGAACCGGTCAGGGCGCCCACGGTAAACAGCGTGATCGTCATCGAACCGCCGCTGCGGCTTACCGTGGCAGCGGTAGGCAGGGCGACGAAAAACTGGCGACCCGGCTCCCCGCTCACGCGGAACTTGCCGGCCTGCGGGCCCGAACTGCCTTGCGCGATCGCGGTGTTGCCCACCATGCCGCCGCTCGTCGAGACGGCACCGGCGGTGCTCACAGTCACGGTTCCCGCCGCGGCGGGCTGGGCCATCACGCCAAAGCTCAGGGGCGCTGTGGCGACGATGCTGATCGGGGTAATGATCGTGGCGCTGGCCGTCCCCGTCATCGTTGCCGAATCGCCGGGCGCCGCGAGTGCCGGGAGCGGCACTGCAAACGCGACCAGTGCGGTCAGCAAGGAGCGGAAGCGGAGGGTCATGGCCTGGGTTTGCCTTGGTGACTGCACCGAGAGCCCGGCTGCCGCCCCGGGGGCGACAGCCGGCGCAATCCCGGGATCAGTTGTAGGTCACAGTGGCAGAGTAGGTGCCCGTGTAGGCCCCTGCAGGCGCCGTGCCGGTCACGGTCAGCGTGCCGCCGACGGTGAAGCTGGCCGTGCCGGTGGTGCTGAGCGAAGTGGTTGCCGCCGAAGCGGTGGTCGTAAAGGCGAGGTTGGTCGCGCCCGAAGTTACGTTGCCGCCAGTGGTCGTGATCGAGAACGAGCGGCTGGCATCGCCCGCAACAGTGAACTGGTCGGCCGAATTGGTCGAACCAGGCACGAACGTCACGTCGCTGCCGACCGAGCCGACGCCCGCGGCGGTAACGGTCACGGTGCCGCCGGTGCCGGTGGTGAAGCGGCCGAAGTTGAGGCTGGCGGCCGCCGGGTGGGTCAGGACGATCGGCGCCACGATGGTCGCGGTTGCCGTGCCAGTGGCGGTCGAGGTGTTGCCCGAACCGGCGAAGGCGGGAGTCGCCGTCGCGAGAACAAGGGCAGATGCGAGAATGATTTTCTTCACGTCGTATGCTCCTGATTGCTGTTTGCCCCGCAACATCCCGGTCTTGGAGCTGGTAAACGTCGTTCCATCGGAGGGCCGGTTTCCGCCCCTTCGATACGTAAAAATCCTAAGGATAGATGGTTAACAAAACGTTCCTTGCTGGAAACGATTTGAAAAGATTTTCAGATGCCGATTCGAAGAAGTGCTCCGGCCGAGCTTTCCATCAGTCTGAAAAGGTGTATTTTTTCGAGGAACGCGCGCGCGGCCCAATACCGGAACGGGCGGTCACGCATGCTGCGTACCGCCCGGTTATAGTCAGCGCGGTTGTTAACCATTCCAGCGCTCTGTGCGTCCCCTGAAGGGAGCACGGCACCGCGATCTCAGTTGTAGGCGACAGTGGCCGAATAAGTCCCGGTGTAGGCGCCGGTTGGTGCCGCGCCCGTCACCGTGAGCGTGCCGCCGACCGTGAAGCTGCCGGTGCCCGCTGCGCTCAGCGTACCGGTCACGGCCGAGGGGGTGGTGGTGAAGGCAAGGTTGGTCGCGCCGGATGTCACCGTGCCGCCGGTCGTCGCGATTGAGTACGCGCGGTTGGCATCGCCTGCCACCGTGAAGCTGTCGGCGGCAGTGGTCGAACCCGGAATGAACGTCACGTCGCTACCCACCGAGCCTGCGCCCGCGGCGCTCACGGTCACTGTGCCGCCGGTGCCGCGGGTGAAGCGGCCGAAATTGAGGCTGGCGCTTGCCGGGTGAGTCAGCACGATCGGTGCGACAACCGTCGCCGTCGCGGTGCCGGTGACGATTGACTGGTTGCCAGATCCGGCAAGGGCCGGGCTTGCCGTGGCCAGCAGGATCAGCACTGCGGGAGAAAACATTTTCACCGGTTAAGCTCCTGGTCCTTTGCCCCGCACCGGAGATGCGGCGCCGGGTGAGGGTGCGGGCTTCCCCGACGTCCTCATGCGTATAAATCCTAAGTAAATATGGTTAATGAAAGGTAAGCGCCTCGGGAAGGGGCGCGAGGCGCGTCAGCGAGACGCGATCAGCTATACGTGACCATGATCGTCAACGTGGCGCGATAGTGCGCTGCCGCCGTGCCGGCAGGCACGTTGAGCCGGCCGCCGACCCCGATGCGATCTTCGCCCTTGTTATCAAGCTGGCCGATGCTGGTCACGCTGCCGGCATGGCTTTCAAGATGCACGCTCAGCGCATCGATCGCCAGCGGGGGCGCGCTTCCGCCGCCGGCCAGCGTCCCGGTAGCGGTGATCGCGGTGGGTGCGCTGACGGTGTAGCTGCGGCCCGCTTCGCCGCTGACGAGAAAGCGAGCGGGCGCGATCCCCGAGCAGGCGCCGCCGCCCGCGCAGGCTGCGGTCGTGCCGCCGGCATAAGTCGCGCCGCCCTCTGCACCGACCGTGATCGATCCGCTGGCTGTGCGCGACGATGTGAGCGAACCGAAATCGAGATCGTTCAGCGAAACGGCGATGATCGGTGCAACGATCACGGCCTGGGCCTGCCCGGCTGCGGTGGCGCTCTGGCCGGAGGCCGCAAACGCGGGCGTCGCGATGGCCATGGCCGCGAAAGCGAGGCCGCCGCGCTTCACAGTTCCGCCAGCACGGTGACGACAATGGGCAGCGGAATGGTAAGGTCAGCCCCGCCCGACGTGCGCGCAACTTGCAGCGTGCCGCCCACCCGGAAGGTGCGGCTGCAGATCTGGCGCTGGCAGCCGACGAGGGTGACTTGCGCGCTCTGGCCGGGAAGCAGGGCGCTGACCCCGGGCAAATCGGTATCAAACCGCGCGATGGTGCCGGTCACGCCGCCGTTCACCTGGCTTGCCGTGCCGGGCACCAGTACCGAGATCAGCAGTGAATAGGCGACATTGGCATTGTTGCCGCGATCATAGGTGAACGTGAACTGCGCCGGGCCGGGAGCAGTACCCGTCAGCGGCACTATCGCCGAGCCTGTAACCGATCCGGTTGCAGAAACCGTGCGGGTGCCGGTTGTATCGGTGAAAAAAGCGCCGAACCGCAGCGCCTGATCTGCAGTGACGGTTACCGAGGGCGCGGCGGCAAGGGCAGGGGCGGCCAGACTTGCAAGGCCCGCACCCAGCACGGCCGCCGCCAACCGGCGGATCGTTCGATCAGGGGAAGCAGTGCGAACGCGGTGCAAACGGGCCATCCCTGCGCAAGTGGCGGAGCGAGGCTATGGTTGATAAACTTCCCCCCGAGCGGCAGCAATACGCGGGAAGGCGCAGTCCCCCGTTGGAACATGCTAACGCACGTCGTTAACGGCTGTCCTTACCGGCCGAGGCCAAGGAAACCGAGGCTGCTCGAGTCAAACTTAACCCGCATCGTCGCGAACACGCCCTTGGCCGTGTTGCGCGCAGCGGCGAAATCGCGGTCGCGGAAACCAACGAGGTTGTAGCCGATCACGACCATGACGTTGTCCGCCGGCACGATGCCGATCTGCGGGCCGACGGCGAAAGATGTTGTGCCGTCGGAAAGGCTGCGGCGGACGGTCGCGCTGCCGCCCACTTCGATGCGCTTGCCGATGCCGATGCGCGCATCGACCCCGCCGAGCACGGTCGTTCCGGCCAGATCAAATCCCTGATAGCGATCAAGATTGTGCCGCGCGGCCACAAACACGCCGATTTCGGTGCGCTGGACCATCTGGCCATCCACCCGGCCCGTGGGTGCCCAATCGCCCGAGAAGCTGGCGACAATCCGGCGCGAACGGGCATTTCCGTCGACCGTCAGCGCGGTGCCATCGGTAGCACTGCCGGTGCCGGTGCCCGCAGCCGCCGTCACGCCCGAAATGCGGTCGCTGCGGAATTCGAGCTTGCTGAGGAACGCGAAGGCCGAGGTCGCCGGGCGGTGCGCAATCGAGATTGCGGCGCTGCCGACTTCGCTCGTCGCCCCGCTCGCATCGCGGATCGTCGACCAGGTCACCGCGCCGCCGACGACACTACCTTCGCCCATCTGACGGATCATGCCGAAGGTGACGCCCTTGCGCTTCGAAAGCTCGCCATCGCGCAGTTCGGCGCGCCCAGTCGCGCTCCAGCGGCCCGAACGCCAGGTGGCACCCAGCGTGTAAGCCATGAAGTCCTCGGCAATCGTGGTCTGGCTGCTCGCGCCGACCACAGCAGTGCCGCCGTTTGTCGCGAGCGCACTTTTGCCGCCGATCACCTTGTTGCCATCAATCGTGGCGTCGATGGTCAGGGCTTTGCTGATCGGCAGCGACTGCGCGAGGCCGTAGGAGGCGAAAGCGCGCTTGCCCTGCTCGGTAATCGCGGGCGCCGCCGAGGCCTGCTCGCCCGTCCCCGCCAGCCCCTTGGTGCTCTGCTGGCCGATCACCGTGGCGATCTTGGCGCCGGTCCACGGCTGCACTTCGAGCCCGCCGCGCAGCGTGCGCGTCTCGCCCTGGCCGCCATTGCCGATCTCGTAGTCGCTGATCAGGCGCACATCGGGGGTGATCGCATAGCGCGCGCCGAACCGATAGCGCGGCGCCTGGTACGAGGTCGCATCGCGGCTGCCGATCGAGATCGAACCGGCGGCGCTCAGTTCCAGCTTGTTGTCGAACAGGCGCTTGGTGCTGCCCGCCTCGATCAGCGTGGTGCTGCCACCTTTCGCGCCATTGGGGCCGGCCGCCGCGCCCTCCGCCAGTGTCTCGCTATAGCGCGCGATGCCAAGGCGCAGTTCCGTGCCAGCAGAATTCCACGTCGTGCCGACCTGGATCGCGCTGCGGCGCGAGCCGTCGATCAGTGACTGGTCGCGCCACGCGGTCGCGCTCACCAGCCACTTCGGGCTGAGGCGATAGCG
>CAILIO010000352.1 GCA_903834285.1 uncultured Sphingomonadales bacterium
GCTCGGGTTGGGCTGCAAGCTCATATGCACCTTGATCCCGTCGAACTCGCGGTCGGTCGAGGTGCCGAGGTGATACTTCACGTCGCCCGAACCGCCGACATCCTCGGGGTTCGCGCTGCCGCCGGAAAACTCGTGGAAGATCACGCGGTAGGGCTTGGCCAGCACGTTCGCCAGCACGTTCAGCCGCCCGCGGTGCGCCATGCCGTAGATAATCTCGCGTACGCCCAGCTGGCCGCCATACTTGATCACCGCCTCCAGCGCCGGGATCATCGATTCCCCGCCATCAAGGCCAAAGCGCTTGGTGCCGACGTACTTCTTGCCGAGGAACTTCTCGTACTGCTCGCCGCGCACCACCGCAGCGAGGATCGCCTTCTTGCCGTTGGGCGTGAAGTCGATGGACTTGTCGCCGCCCTCGATCCGGTCCTGCAGGAACTTGCGCTCCTCCACGTCCGCGATGTGCATGTATTCGAGGCCGACTTTGCCGCAATAGTTGCGTTGCAGCACGCTCACGATCTCGCGCGGCGTCGCCCACTGCATGCCCAGCACGCCGCCGACAAAGACCTTCTTGTCGAGGTCCGGTCCAACGAAACCGTGGTATTCCGGGGTAATGTCCGCCGGCAGCTCCTGCCGCGCAAGGCCCAGCGGATCGAGGTCGGCGGCCAGATGCCCGCGCACGCGGTAGGTGCGCACCAGCATCATCGCGCGGATCGAGGCACCCGCCGCCGCTTCCAGCGTCGCTTCATCGAGCGGCGCGCCGGCGGCTTTCGCGGCCTTGGCGATTTCCTGCCTGAGCGCCATCGGATCGAGCGCGCGGGTCAGATCGTCGCCCGCGCCGGGATCGGTCACCGGCCAGCGCTTTGAAGCCCACGAAGGCCCTGCCTGCGGACCCTCCTGCAGCGGATCCACTTCGAAAGCGCGCTCTTCGTAACCCATGTTTCACTCCTCTTGCCCCGGGGAGGCCAATACCTTCGTACCCCGGGCTTCGGACCATCCGGCGCGGACGAACGCGTGCCGGTCACTTAACGCGGGCGCTTGCACCGCCCGGAATGCTAACCATGCAAACCCGCGTGATTGGCGGGTTTACCCGTGTCCCAACAAATGGAGCGCACTCCTGGGCCCACGTAAAACTTCTTAACTGAACGGGGCGCGAACCTGCTGCGGGCAGGCACTCCGCGCCCCGTCGCAGCCATCAGGCGAGCGAGGGGTCGATCCCCTTGCACGCCACAAGCAGTTCCTTCACCGCATCGACCGAGACCTGCAAACCGGCCTTGTCGGCGTCGTCCAGGGCGATCTCGACGATCTTTTCCACGCCGCCCGCACCGATCATCACCGGCACGCCCACGTAAAGCCCGTCAACGCCGTACTGGCCGTCGACATAGGCCGCGCAGGGCAGGATGCGCTTCTGGTCATTGAGATACGCCTCGGCCATCGCGATGCCCGAAGTGGCGGGCGCATAGAAGGCAGAGCCGGTCTTGAGCAGGGCCACGATCTCGCCGCCGCCGCTGCGGGTGCGCTGCACGATCGCGTCGATGCGCTCCTGCGTGGAAAGGCCCATCTTGACGAGGTCGGGCACGGGAATGCCGTTGACGGTCGAATAGCGCGTCACCGGCACCATCGTATCGCCGTGGCCGCCGAGCACGAAAGTGTTCACGTCCTTGACCGAAACCTGGAATTCGTCGGCAATGAAGTGGCTGAAACGCGCCGAATCCAGCACGCCCGCCATGCCGACGACCATGTGGTGCGGCAGGCCCGAAAACTCACGCAGCGCCCAGACCATCGCGTCGAGCGGGTTGGTGATGCAGATCACGAAGGCGCCCGGCGCATTGGCCTTGATGCCTTCGCCAACCGCCTTCATCACCTTGAGGTTGATGCCGAGCAGGTCGTCGCGGCTCATGCCCGGCTTGCGCGCCACGCCCGCGGTCACGATGATCACGTCGGCGCCGGCGATATCGGCATAGTCGTTGGAACCGGTGATCTTCGCGTCAAACCCTTCGACCGGCCCGCACTGCGAAAGATCCAGCGCCTTGCCCTGCGGCACGCCTTCGACCACGTCGAACAGCACGATGTCGCCGAGTTCCTTCTGCGCCGCGAGGTGCGCGAGCGTACCGCCGATGTTGCCGGCGCCGATCAGCGCGATTTTCTTGCGAGCCATGCCTTTGCAATCCTTTCCCGGATACGCGGGACCCGCGGCCATGCAAGGCCGCCCGAGATTTGCCGCCATAAGGGCCTCCCGCGTCCCGCATGACGGGAAGGAATCCAAGCGGATAGGAGCGACCTAAGCCTGCAGGATGGTGATTGCAAGGCGCAAAAACCCACTAGATGCGGGTTTTTGCGATAACAGTTCGCAATAGCATTAGGGCGTCCGAGCGCCTCAGCGCTGTGGTGCGGTCCGCGTCGCGCAGGCCCGCGCCAAGGCTCTGGACATCGGGCCGTCGAGCATCGCGCAGACCGCGATCCACCATTCGGCACCCGCGCTGTCGCCGCCTGCCGCCGCAATTTCGGCCGCCTCGCACGCCCGTTGTGCCGCCGATAGCCCATGGGCGGCAAACAGCCGCAGCGCTGCGGCGAGCAGTGCGTCCTCGTGCGCGGCGGAATCGTTGGCGCCCGTCTTGCGGCCCGGCAGCGCGGCGCCATTGTCATTCGCCGGTCGCGGAATCCGCACGGCGCGGGGGCGGACCGCACCCCAATTCAGGCGCCAATTCAGGCAGGGCGAGATGATCCCGTAGCGAGGGGCAAAGTGCAGCATAGGAGCTCTCCTCGGTCGGTGCGTTGGAGAGGGTATAGCCGACGCAAGTGAACAGCGCGTTCGCCGTTAGGGTAAAAGCATCCCTAACTTTGCCTAGGTATGAATAAATGACTTAAAAACAATGTCTTGAATGCTGTGTTAACAGCCACTGAGACCGGGATGGACGGACGATATACCCGAACCGGACTAAATTCAGCCCCCCGGCTGGGCAATCCACTTGCCCGCGTTCTCGTAAGCGGGATTGACCGCCGATCCGCCCGGCAGCGCCCCCGCCCGGTAGAGCGCATCGCCGCCGCGCGCTTCGACCGCAGGCGCAAATTGCGGGCCCCCACTGGCGCCTCCGCCGCGCTGATCGCCATACGTCGGCAGCGGCCCCTGCCCGAACGAGGCCGTATTGCGCGCGCCACTCGATCCCGGCGCCACTGGTGCCGCTTGCGCCGCTTTCAGCGCCTCGATCCGCCCCGTTTCGAACGCCTTTTCGAGCTGGATCGGATCGGCCACGTCTGCCGCTGCCGGCGTCCACGTGCGCGGATGCGGCGCAGCCACCGGCTCGCCGCCGGCATAGACCGCGTTGAACGCTGCCGGCCGCCCCGCCGCGCCTTGCCAGCGATAGAACCGGTGCGCCCCGATCGTGCCGATGAACGCCAGGCTGTCCGCCCAGTAGGGATGCACCGCGCTCGTATGGTAATGCGTCGCCAGCCCCACCGGCGCATAGACGTAGCCCGCCAGGGCGTCCGCCGCCACGCGCCGCGCCCGCTCCCAGAACACCGCCATGGGCCGCCGCGCCATCGAACCGTCGCAGGCAAAGCTGAACTGGCAGCCCGGCCGCTCCGATCCCTGATAGACCACGCCGCACACCGTCTTGGGCCAGGCCGGATGCGCCACGCGGTTGAGCACCACTTGCGCCACCGCGCGCTGCCCAGCATCGGGCTCGCTCGCCGCCTCGAAGTAGATCGCCGCCGTCAGGCACTGCTGCGCGCGCGATTGGTCAAGGCTCGTGCCCCGCGCCAGGATCGGCCGGGCCGCTGGCCCCGTCCCGGTGATGGGAGCGGCATCGTCGCCATGAATCTGCGCCAGCTGTGCATCCCAAGCAGTCTTCGCCGCATCGGGCGCGAGCATGCCAGTGTCATCGTTCGCCAGATAATAGAACGCCGAGCCCGGAAAGCTGTCCCCCGGCCGTTCGAACGGCTGGAGCCCGTCGCGCGCCTGCGCCGAAGGCACTCCCGGCGCCATCCACCCCGGCCCTGCCAGCCACAGCGCAAACCCCAGCACCGCCACACCGAGCAGCCCGGCGACGCGCGAGGTCCTGCGGAAGGGCATTTTGACCTCCGCCGCTTCCGCTTCAGGCTTGGCAGCCACCGTCTTGACCGCAGGCGCCGCCACGCGCCGGGGCGCAGTGGCCTCGGGCGGCAGTTTCACCGGCCGGTAGTCAATGATCAGCGGCATAAGGCAACAGCACCCGGAGCAAGGCGCGCCGACACTAGAACACGCATCCGCGCCCCGCACCCCGCCATTTCACCCCGTCCCGCTAAGGCACACCCCCCTGCCATCGGGTTAACGCCACATTCGGCGCATCTCCTCCTTCCCCTCTCCATTTTTGCGAAGCACAAATGGGGAGGTGGCCCGCCAAAGGCGGGTCGGAGGGGTCCTTCTTCCACCTCCTCTTCTACTCCCCCTTGCCCCAAAGTGCATGCCCCGCTACCATTCCCCTCGACGCCACCGGTGCCCGCGAAAGCGGGCTAAGAGGGAATTCGGACAAGTCTTCAACGATTTGACCCCGAAGCTGCCCCCGCAACTGTGCCCGGATAGCGCCCTGTCCACGATGCCACTGGCCCCGCAAGGGGCTGGGAAGGCGGGCAGGGGGCGATGACCCCGGGCGAGCCAGGAAACCTGCCGGTGTGTGGTCGTTCCGCGGCCGGGCGGGGTGTACCGGGCGTATGCGAGAGATGGCGCGCCATATGGCCCCGCGTCCTCTCCCGCCATGGACGGCAACGTCCATGGGCCGGGAGGAAACTCGAATGAAAAATCTGTATCTTGCCGCCGCCGCGTCGTGCGTTCTGGCATCGTGCCTTGTGGCAACGCCTGCGCTCGCTCAGGATGGGAGCAACAGGGAAGTCGTGGTCGATCTGCCCCGCGAATATCCTGATCAGCTTACCGTCGTCGCCACCGGCAACCCGAGCCGCATCGACCAGACCGGCCAGCCGATCACCGTCCTCACCGCCGCCGATCTGGATCGCCTCCAAGGCCCCGATGTGACCCGCGCGCTCGAACATGTCCCCGGCCTCACCCTCAGTCGCAACGGCGGCCCCGGCGCGTTCACCGCCGTCCGTCTGCGCGGCTCCGATAGCGAACAGGTGCTCGTCCTCATCGACGGCGTCCGCGTCGAAGACGTTGCCGCTCCCGGCGCAGGCTTCGATTTCGGCACACTGACCAGTGGCGGGATCGAGCGCATCGACGTTCTGCGCGGTTCCAACTCGGTCACCTGGGGCAGCGCGGCACTCGGCGGTGTCATCGCCATCCAGACCCGGGAACTCAACGGCCTCGAAGCCAGCGCCGAGGGCGGCAGCCGCGGCAGCTTCGCCGGAGACGCCGCCGCAGGCCTCGCCAAGGGCAGCTACGCCCTCTCGCTTAACGGCGGCTACGCCACCACCGACGGCGTCTCCGCCGCCGCCGTCGGCACCGAGCCCGATGGCGCGCGCCAGTGGCACCTCGGCGGCAAGGCCCGGCTCGATTTCGCGCCCGGCCTCTCCTTCGTGGCCAGTGCCCGCTACGCCGATACCCGCACCGAAATCGACGGCTACCCCGCGCCCGACTACACGTTCGCCGATACCCCCGAATACCAGATCACCCGCCAGGCCTCGGGCCGCGTCGGCCTGCGCTATCAGGACACCTGGCTAACCCTCAACACGGGCTTCGCCCTCTCCGATACGAAGCGCGATTACTACGATCCCACCTTCGGCACCGCTCCCAGCTATGGCTATCGCGGCCGCAGCCACCGCGCCGATCTGACGGGCCGCGCCCAGCTCCCGGCGAACTTCGCGCTCGATTTCGGCGCAGACAGCGAATGGACGCGCTATTCCGGCACTTTCGATGTCGAGCACCGCGCCCGCCAGACCAGCGGCCACGCCCTGCTCGGCTGGTACACCGATGCCGTCTCGCTCGCTGCCGGCTTGCGTTATGATGACCACAGCCGCTTCGGCAATGCGACAACGCTGGGCGCCAATGGTACTGTCAAGCTAGCGCAAAACCTGCGGCTGCGCGCCAGTTACGGTGAGGGCTTCAAGGCCCCCACGCTGTTCCAGCTGCTCAGCGATTACGGCAACGCCGCGCTCCGCCCCGAACGCAGCCGCAGCTATGATGCCGGCCTCGAATACAAGAGCGGCCCCGTCACCGCCGCCGTCACGCTCTACCGGCGTGACAGCCGCAATCTGATCGCCTTCGTCTCCTGCTTCGGCCAGACCACCGCGATCTGCGCCAACCGCCCCTTCGGCACCTACGACAACGTCGGCCGCGCCCGCGCCGAAGGCGCCGAAGCCGAACTCACGCTGCACCCCTCGAGCACCTTCACCCTGCGCAGCCTCTACACCTATACCCGCGCCAGAGACCTTGCGACTGGACGGGATCTCGCCCGCCGCCCGCGCCACGCGCTCACGCTCAGCGGCGATTTCGAAACCCCGCTCGCCCACCTCGCGCTCGGCGCGGACCTCAGGCTCACCAGCACCAGCTTCGATAACGCCGCGAACTCGGTCAAACTCCCCGGCGGCCCCATCGCCACGCTCCGCGCCAGCCTGCCGCTGCACGATCGCATCACCCTCTACGCCCGCGTCGAAAACCTCTTCGACAACCGCCTCCCCACCGCCGCGGGCTACGGCGCCCTGGGCCGCGGCGCCTTCGCCGGCCTCAGAGTGCGCTACTGATGCTGCGCAGGCCCACCCCCAACCCCTCCCGCAAGCGGGAGGGGAGTAACAAGCGCTATCTGCTCCCCTCCCGCCTGCGGGAGGGGTTGGGGGTGGGCCTCGCAACGCTCGCCGCGTTCACCTTCCTCACCGCCTGCAGCTCGCAACCCCAGGGCGAAGCCAAACGCGAAACCACCCACGTCCTCCCCACCATCGTCAGCCTCAACCCCTGCGCCGACGCCATCCTCGCCGAGGTCACTGCTCCCGGGCAGCTTCTCGCGCTTTCGCACTACAGCGCCGATCCGCGCGCCGCCTCGATCGATCCGGCCAAGGCCCGCCTCTATCCCACCACGCGCGGCACGCTCGAGGAAGTCCTCGCGCTCCGGCCCGATGTGGTGGTGGACAGCACTTTCGTCCCCCCCGCCACCGCCGCGGCCTACCAGCGCCTCGGCCTCCGCCTCGAAACGCTCGGCATCGCCAGCACGGTCGAGCAAAGCCGCACCCAGATCCGCGCACTCGCCGCGCTCGCCGGCAACCCGGCCAAAGGCGAAGCGCTCATCGCCCGCATCGACACCGCCCTTGCCGAGACCGCGCCAGCCCACGGCACGCGCGCCATCTCCGCACTCGTCTGGGAGCCCGGCGGCATCGTCCCCGGTGACAGCACCCTGATCGCCGATCTCCTGCGCCGCACCGGCTTTGCCAACTTCGCCGCCGCGCGCGGGCTGGGCCAGGCCGACCAGCTCCCGCTCGAACGCGTCCTCGTCGATCCCCCGCGCGTGATCCTCACCGCCGGGTCAGACCGCGCCCTCAGCCACCCCGCACTCACCCACCTCACCGGCACCACCCGCGCTGCCCTCGATCCCCGCCTGCTCTACTGCGCCGGCCCCACCATCATCCCCGCCGCCAAGCGCCTCGCCGAAGTGCGGCGCATCCTGTCATGACCCGCCCCGTCGCCCTCCTCCTCGCGGCCCTCGCGCTCGCCATCCCGCTCTCGCTCCTCGCCGGGCAAGTCTGGCTGAACCTCTTCGCCCCCCAAGCCGCAAACGCCTTCACCATCCTCGCCGAGCTGCGCGCGCCCCGCGCTGCGCTTGCGCTCGTCATCGGGGCCGGGCTGGGCGGGGCAGGGGCCGCCATGCAGGGCTATTTGCGCAATCCGCTCGCCGATCCCGGCCTGTTCGGCGTCGCGCCCACGGCTGCGTTCGGCGCGGTGCTCAGCCTCGCGCTCGGCCTCGGCGCGCTGCTTCCGCTCGCGTCGCTGATCGGTGCCGCCGTGGCGATGGCCGCGCTCGCGCTCATCGCGGGAGGCGCCAGCGGGCCCAACAGCACCACGCTCTTCGCGCTCGCCGGGCTCATGCTCGCCAGCCTTTCTGGCGCGCTCACCAGCCTCGTCATCAGCCTCGCGCCCAATCCCTTCGCCCTCAGCGAGATCGTCACCTGGCTCATGGGCAGCCTCGAAAGCCGCTCGTGGCACGATGTCCTCCTCGCCGCGCCGCCCACCGCGCTCGGCCTGATCCTGCTCCTGCGCGCCGCCCCCGCGCTCGATGCGCTCACGCTGGGTGAGGAGACCGCCCGCTCGCTCGGCGTAGACCCCACGCGCCTGCTCTGGCTCATGGTCCTCGGCACCGGCCTCGTCGTCGGCGCCGGGGTCGCCGCCGCCGGGATCATCGGCTTCGTTGGCCTTGTCGTGCCGCACTTGCTGCGCCCCTATACCGACCAGCGCCCCTCCAGCCTGATCCTCCCCTCTGCGCTCGGCGGCGCGCTTCTGCTGCTGCTCGCCGATTGCCTCTGCCGGCTGCTCCCCCTCGCGGGCGGAGAGCTGCGCATCGGCATCGCGCTCAGCCTGCTGGGCGCACCTTTCTTCCTGCGCCTGCTCCTGCGCTTCAGGAGCGAACTCGCATGATCCTCGCTACTGAAAACCTCACCGTCCCCGGCCGCCTCAACGGCATCAGTGCCACGCTCCGCCCGGGCGAACTCACCGCGATCTGCGGCCCCAACGGCGCGGGCAAGACCACCCTGCTGCGCGCGCTGGCCGGCCTGGAGCCCGGCCCCGTCACCCTCGGCGCAACCCCGTTAGCCGCCTTGCCCCCGCGCCGCCGCGCGCAGGATATCGGCTATCTCCCCCAGCACGCCGAGCCCGCCTGGAACCTCACCGCCGAAGCGCTCGTCCGCCTCGGCCGCCTCCCGCACCGCACCGGCCGCGCCGAGGATGACGCCGCCGTCCACGCCGCACTCACCGCGCTGGACGCCGCCCACCTCGCGCCCCGCGGCATCCACACCCTCTCCGGCGGCGAACGCGCGCGCGTCCTCCTCGCCCGCGTCCTCGCCGGAAACCCGCGCTGGATCCTCGCCGACGAACCTCTCGCGAGCCTCGATCTCGCCCACGCCGCCGCGCTCCTCGCACATTTCCGCAAACTCGCAGATCAAGGCACCGGCGTTGTCCTCGTCGTCCACAGCCTCGCCCACGCCATGAACCACGCAAACCGCGTCATCGTCCTCCACAATGGCCGCATAGCCGCAGACGCGCCCCCGCAGATCGCCTTGTCAGAAGAAGTGATCGAACACGTCTGGAACGTCCGCGCGACATGGACTGGCCCCCAAGGTGCCCGTGCCCTGTCGCTCTGATCCCTCCCCATTTTCGCGGACCGCACGAATGGGGCAGCGCCACCCTTTTACCCTCTCCAGTTTTGCGGAGTGCACAAATGGGCCAGCCTCATTTTTTACCCTCCTCATTTTTGCGAAGCACAAATGGGGAGGTGGCCCGCGAAGCGGGTCGGAGGGGTAATCCCCCCCGAGCTCGTCTCGGGGCGGTGGCAGTCCCCGCTCATCCTTAGCTTGTCGACGGATGCGCTGACGAAGAGGTAAGACCCCACCTCACATTCCGCCCGTTCCGAGCCGGCCTCACCAGAGTGGAGGAACGCGCAGAAGGCTATCGCAAGATCAGCCTTGTCTCACGGTATCCATGGTTCCAAGCACGACATAGACCTTCTTGTCATCGAGCTCGCCAACGCTGAACATGGGCTTCGATCCATCTGCTCTAAGGCCGCGGAGATCAGCCATATCGGTTCCATCAACAACGTATACTTGGTAGCCTTTTGCAACGAGA
>CAILIO010000353.1 GCA_903834285.1 uncultured Sphingomonadales bacterium
GACCGACGCCGGCCTGCGCATCCGCACGATGCGCCTGCCCGACGTGTTCCAGGACCACGACGCCCCCGACAAGCAGTACGACACTGCAGGCCTCAACGCCCCGCAAATCGTCGATACCGTGCTCAAAGCGCTCCGGCATAACAGCGCCGGCGTGCAGGAAGCGCGCGCCTGACCGCGCGCGCAGCCTCACCTCAATACTGATCGAGCCAGATCCACACCCCAGCCGGAATCAGCGCGATCTTGAGGTGCGCCCAGGTGAGCAGCATCCACAAGGGAACCGCGCCGACCCAATAGAGCCCGAGATGGCCGAAGGCTGCTGGGTTTGGCAGGAACGGGGTGCGCTTCATCCACGTGCGCCACTCATTTCCCTGAAGCGCGACCTTCTTGGCATCCTGACCCCGCGATCCGATCACAGCGAGCGCGGTGACTCCCCCGGCAAGGATGATCGTGCGCGCACTTGGCGCGACGAGCATATGGGCCAGACCCCAGAGCGCGAAGGACGACATCATGGGATGGCGGGTCACTTTGAACACCCCGCGCGGGAGCCGGGTCGACAGGCCGGCCACATCGGTCCCCGGCAGCGCCGGATTGCCCACGAGCGATGCGAGGAACAACGCGGACGCGACCAGCGTGAGGAGGGAGGCGATCACCCAGGGAACCAGCCCTTGGCCATCCCACAATTGCGGTGCAGGCGATGCCTTGCCGAAAGCGATCACGGCGAAGCTGAAGGTGCCCAGCGCCACGAGCGAGTAGATCGCCATGAAGCCACCTTGCCCGAAGCGGCGCACCATCGGCGCACGCAATGCATGCGACAACAGCAGATGTGAGCCGACAAAAGCAATCATGCCCAAAGCGAGCATCAAGGTTGCAGTATCCACGCGCAAGCCCTTCTCCCTAGGACCGCTCCTGCTGTAAGAAATTCGAGCGATCGATTTTTATTCGTAAGCCTTGGGTAGCCCTCCTGCACCAGGATGGCGGTACCTTTGGCGTAAACGTGACTGATGGCTTACCAACGCTTGTGGCTTTCCGTCGATGAATATCGAAACCGGAGCGGATGATACATCGAGTGGATCGCCGTCCCACAGAACCACATCGGCAGAAAGCCCGGGCTTGAGGCTGCCGAAGACCGCGCTCTCGCCCATAATGTCCGCCGGGATCGACGTGATGGCTGCGAGAGCCTGGCCCCAGCTCAGCCCGGTCGCGCCCGGCACGCGCGAGAGGCCGACAAGATTGCCGGCGAACTGCGGCGCATAGCGCGGCTGATCGAGATCGTAGAACCCGCCGAGCGCCACCTTGACGCCCGCAGCGGTCATCCGGCCGATGTTGGACTGGGTGGCAGCCAGCGTCTCGAAGCTGCCCGGCAGGTCCGCCAGCGCGCTGGCGAGGACCGGCACTTTGGCCGCGGCAAGCTCGCTCGCGACGCGCCACCCTTCGCCCGCGCCGACGATCACGAGACGCAGCGCTGGAAATTCCCGGCCGAGCGCGAGCACGCCGCGAATATCGGCCGCGCGCTCGACGTGGACGTATAGCGGCTGCCTGCCGGTGACTACCGGGATCAGTGCGGCGGCGTCGGCGCGGGTCAGAAGCGCATCGCTTGGCTGCGCCGGGGGCGGGGCGCTGGTGTCCTTGCCCGGCTTGCGCTGCGCAAGATCGCGCGCCTCGCGCAGGGCATTGCGCAAGAGGGCCTGCGCCGCGACCCGGCTGCCGCCGGCAAGATCAGCGCCGCGCTCACCCAATTCGACGAGCTGGAACGCGCGCGGCTGCACCAGGCCCGGACCATCTTGCGCGAGATCGATCACTGCGCCCTGCCCGGCGAAAATCGCGTTGGCGGCGGCAGGCGCCACGCCGGCGCGGGTGATCCCGGCCATCCGGCTCACCGCGACCGGCGGCGCGTCGGGATCGATCGCCAGCGACACATCGAGCCCCGCCGAAAAGCGCGCGGTGGCGGCAGAGCTGTCGTTGCTTTCATCGACTCCGCTAACATCGAGCAGGCCAAGGTCGGTCATCGCGGTGACAAGGCCGGGAGTGACCCATTTGCCCGTCCCGTCGATCACTGGAATGCCCGAAGGAACTGCCACGTTCTTACCTGCCGCGACGATCTTGCCGCCGCGGACGACCACGGCGCCGCCCTCGATCGGCGCGCTGCCGTCACCGATCGCGATGGTGGCATTGGTGACGGCGAAATCGCCCGAGGGGAGAGCAGGCGGCGCTTCGGTCGCGTGGGCAGGCAGCGTCGTCCCGGAAAGCAGCAGCACGGCGAGAAGGAGCGAGGTCCGCTTCATTTCACGTCTCCCTCACCCGGCAGGCCCAGTTCGAAGTCGCTCACCGGACGGCGTTTCGGATCAGCGACGTCGAACAGCAACGCGCCGTCAATCCAGACTTTTTCGGGCCGCGAATAGACCGAGAGCGGATTGCCGTTCCACAGCACCAGATCGCCCATCTTGCCGGGCGCGAGGCTGCCGGTCTGCTTGTCGATGCCCAGCGCCGTGGCGGGGTTCAACGTGATCCAGCGGATCACTTGCCCGTCGGAAATCTGGATTCCCATGCGGCGTCCGGCGGCTCGCGCCTTGGCCGCCTCCTGGTTGAGCCGCTGGATGCCGTTGGCGTCGTCCGAATGGATGATCACGCAGGCCCCCGCATCGGCGAGCAGGGCCGCGTTCTCGGGAATGGCGTCGAACGCTTCCATCTTGAAGCCCCACCAGTCCGCCCAGATCGCCGCGCAGATGCCGTTTTCCTTGAGCAGATCGGCGATCTTGTACGCCTCGACCGCGTGGTGGAAGGCGGAGACCTTGTAGCCGAACTCCTTAGCCATATCGATGACCTGCGCCATTTCATCGGCGCGGTAGCAGTGGTTCTGGATCAGGATCTTGCCGTCGAGTACGTCGGCCATCGTGTCCATGGCGAGATCGCGCTCGGTGAGCTTACCCTCGGCGCGCTTCTTGCGGTATTCGGCGGCCTTGATCCAGGCCTGCCGATCAACCGCGAAGTTGCCCATGCGCGTAGATGGGATCTGATTGCGCCCGCCATAGACCCGCTTGGGGTTCTCGCCGCAGGCCATTTTCATGCCATAGGGCGCGCCGGGAAACTTCATTGCCTGCACGGTGCGGGCATAGACGTTCTTGAGCACGACCGAGCGCCCGCCAATCAGATTGGCCGAGCCGGGGAGGATCTGCATCGTGGTCACGCCGCCATTGGTCAGCGCGCGGCTGAAGCCGGGGTCCTGCGGCCAGACGCTGTGTTCGGCCCAGACTTGCGGCGTGGTGGGCGCGGTCGCCTCGTTGCCGTCCGAATGCGCGGCGACTTGCGGGCTGGCGTAAACGCCGAGGTGGCTGTGGATGTCGATCACCCCGGGGGTGACGAACTTGCCGGTGCCATCGATGCGCTTGTAGCCCTCCGGCACGGCAAGCCGCGCATCGCCTACCGCCACGACCTTGCCGCCCTGCAGCAGCACGGTGCCGTTCGCGATCTCGCCGCCGGTGCCGTCAAACACCGTGGCGCCGACGATGGCGGTGGGCTCGCCCGGATAGGGCTTGTAGGTCGAGGGGTAGGGGTTTTCCTGCCAGACCGGCGTGTCCTCGGCAGGGACCGTCTTCTTTTCCGCCATGCCCGCTATGGGCGAGGCGAGCAGCGCGAGGCCGGCCAGCAGATGCGTGGCCGTGCGGCCCATTGTTCTTAGTGGTTTCATGTCCATCACGTCACACCATGCATCAGCCGCTTCAAGGGCAACGAGAGTGCCAGCAACAGGAGGCCGATGACCGCCGAAACTTCGCCGATGGTCTGGAACACGCCGACATAGGTGTCGAGGCTCACCTTGAGGTTGGTGACTTCGCCACCAACCGTCTCGACGCTGGCGAACTGGGCGACGACACCCGCAACATATTGCGCGACCGCGATCGAGAGGAACCACGTGCCCATCATCAGTCCGACGATGCGTGCGATCGAGAGCTTGGTGACCATCGAAAGTCCGACCGGCGAAATGCACAGTTCGGCCATCGAGTGGATCAGGTAGAGCCCGGCTAGCCACCAGAGCGCAACCTTGTAGTCCGGCCCGGCGAACTGCGCGCCCCAGACAAGGAACAGGAAGCCCGCCCCGACGCCGACGAGCGCCAGACCGAACTTGACCGGAATGCCCGGCTCTATCCCGCGCCGGGCAAGCCCGCCCCACAGCATCGAAAACAGCGGCGCCAGCGCGACAATGAAGAAGGCGTTGAAGAACTGCGTCTGCCCAGCTGAGATCGAGAATAGCCCGAACACGCTCATATCGGTGTTGCGATCGGCAAACAGCGTCAGCGAGGAACCGGCCTGTTCGAACAGGGTCCAGAACACGGTGTTGAAGGTGATGAGGACGATGGCGGCGACCATCATCTCGAACTCGCGCTTGTCGCCATTGCGCCACGACCAGATGAGGATGCCGGGGACCGCCGCGAGGAAGGTGCCGAACATGATCTTGCCCATGATCGGCAGGCTGGCGATGTAGCCGAGAAGGCCGCTGCCTTCGGGTGGCTTCACATAGGCCATGAGATTGGCGAAAAGCAGGTAGGCCAGCGGGATCGCCAGGATCGCGCCGGCATAGACCAGCAGATCGCGCGACGGGTTGGCTCCGGCCGGCCGCTCGCCAAAACCATCAAGCTTGCCGCCATCGAACTGGAACAGCAGCCAAGAGACCGCCATGCCGGCTGCCGCCAGCGCAAAGCCTGCCCACCAGCCGAGCCCGCCCCACGACCCCATGCCCACCGCCAGCAGCGGGCAGAGGATCTGCGAGAACAGCGAGCCGAGGTTGATACCCATATAGAAAATGGTGAAGCCCGCATCGCGCCGCCGGTCGCCCTGTTCATAGAGTTCGCCAACAATGGTCGAGATATTGGGCTTGAAGAAGCCGTTGCCCACGGTGACGAAGGCGAGGCCGACGATCAGCAGGAAAGTGTAGAGCGGGTTGCGCTCCCCGCCCGGCGCGAAACCGCCCGGCGCAATATGGCGCGCTTCGCTGCCGTCCGCGCGCAGCAGCGAGACCGACTTGTCCTCGTTGCCCTTGATCCTGAGTGATGCACCTTGTTCGGTGACGTACTGCTTGCGCGCCTCGCCGCTGCCCTCGACCATGACTTCGTAGCGCGTGCCCTCAATCACCGCGAAGGGCTTGGCGCCCCCCCCGGTGCTCGAGAAGCAGAGCACGACATAGCCCATGCTCATTAGGATCGCGCCGAACTTGACCGAGCGCTTCGAGCCGAGGAAGCGGTCCGCCATCAGGCCGCCGATCAGCGGGGTGAGGTAAACCAGCGCGGTAAAGCCGCCGTAGATCCCGGTCGTGGTCGTGTCGCTGAACAGAAAATGCTGCGCGAGGTAGAGCGTGAGCAGCGCGCGCATGCCATAATAGCCGAACCGCTCCATCGCCTCGGTCGTGAACAGCCGCGCCAGCTGGGAAGGGTGGCCGAACCAGGCGGCATCGCGCGAGCCTCGCGGTGCCTCAGCGGCGGCTGCATCCCCAAGCGGTTCTGTCATGGCGTGAATGGTCTCCCCTCGCGCATGTGGCGCGCAACACGCCGACATGATTAGCGACTAACCGCGCCTTGGGAAGGTTCTTATCGCAGTTTTCCGAACGGAATCAGCGTGCAAGTTGGTTTCGTGCGTCGTCACGAACGTGCTTGATAGCGTTCTCGACCAAAATGGCGAATTCGTGAAACTATCTTGCGTGCGATTGCGTGCCTCGCTGTATTATGGCACCGCATCACCTATGACATCGTCGAGCTCATCCACGGGGCGTCCCGTCTATCTGAAGCTGCGTGACCAGATCGCGGCCGCGATCCTCGACGGCACATTTGCCGAAGGCGCCATGCTGCCTTCGGTCAGGGCCTATGCGGCAGCCGAGGCCGCCAATCCGCTGACGGTTGCCAAGGCCTACCAGCAGTTTCAGGCCGAAGGGCTGGTGCAGGTGCAGCGCGGGGTCGGAATGTTCGTGGCCGCGGGCGCGGCGGAGGCGCTGCGCGCGCGCGAACGCGAGGCATTCTTGCGCCAAAAATGGCCCGAAATCAGGGCGCACATGCGGCGGCTGCACATCGATCCCGCGCGGTTGCTGGGCGAGCCGGAGCGGACCTGACGGCACATCTTGCGCTAATGCCTTGTCCTATAACGATTGATAAGTTGCCGCACCCGCGATGGTCTGGCACTATTGCTCCACTCTAGCGGACCGGGACTCGCCCGGAAGGAGTGATGTCGGCGGCACGGATCAAGCCCAAAGGGCACCCGTTGCTTCCGGCAGCAAGGTAGGGGGGATGCGGATGATCCGATCCGAATTGTTGCAGGCGCTTGCCAAAGAAAGCCCGAGCATGCGCGGCGAAGAAATCGAGCGCGTTGTCGATGTGTTCTTCGACGAAATCGCCAAGCGGCTCGCCGAAGGCGGACGCGTGGAATTGCGCGGCTTTGGCGCATTTTCGACCCGTGAGCGCGATGCTCGCAAGGGGCGCAATCCGCGGACCGGCGACTCCGTCGAGGTTCCCGGCAAGCGCGTGCCTTATTTCAAGCCCGGCAAGGACATGCGGCTCCGGCTCAACGCCGAATAGTCGCCGGCAGGGGACATCGTTGTCCCCGCTGCGTTCTGTGTCAGCCCGGTAGCGTCCGATGTGTCGGCGACCGTTGCCGTGTGCGCCGCTCTGTGCCATCGCCGCGATCCTGCCGATCGAGTTCGGCCCGTATTTATGCGGGCTTCCATGTGCGGACGTGGCGGAATGGTAGACGCAGGGGACTTAAAATCCCTTGAGCTCAGCTCGTGCGGGTTCGAGTCCCGCCGTCCGTACCAATTGAACCGTTCGGTCCCGGCCATGGCGCCGCCGGTGCGCAGCGTCCGCCTGCCGTGGCATTGGCACCACCCGTCGCAGGGACGCGTGGTTAGCACTAAGTAAGGATACCTGTTGCCCCAGGGTTAATGTACCCAAGGCAAACGAACTGCACGAAGCAGGGGAGGCTCGCCATGGCGGTTATCAACGGTACGATCAACATCGATACGCTCACTGGGACGCTTAATGCAGACCAACTGTCGGGTCTTGCCGGCAACGATATCCTCAAGGGGCTCGGCGGCAACGACCTGCTCGATGGCGGGCTCGGCAACGATACCATGTACGGCGGCACGGGCGACGATACCTTCATCGTCGATTCCGTGAGCGACAAAGTGATCGAGTTTGCCGGCGAGGGCATCGATACCGTCAAGGCAAGCGTCAGCTTCACGCTGGTCGGCTACGTCGAGAACCTCATGCTGACGGGTACTGCCGCCATCAATGCCACCGGCAACACGCTCGCGAACACGCTGACCGGCAACAGCGCCAACAACACCCTTTCGGGATTTGGCGGCAATGATATCCTCGACGGCGGCGCCGGTAACGACGTGCTGATCGGCGGCACCGGCATGGACATCATGACCGGCGGTACCGGCAACGACCGGTTCGTGTTCGACGATGGCGACTTCTCAAGCGCGACCGCGACCGGTGCGGACGTGATTGCCGACTTCACGCTGGGCGACAAGATCGATCTCAGCCTGGTCGACGCCCTGAGCACCGCGACCCCTTACAACCAGCCCGGCGACCAGTCGTTCGTGTTCATCGGCCACAACCGCTTCCATATCCAGACCGCGCGCGAGCTGCGTTATGATGTCGTCGGCGGCAACACCTATGTGTATGGCAACGTCAACGGCGATGCGACGGCGGATTTCTGCATTAAGGTCCTTGGTATCCACACCCTGACATCGGCCGACTTCGTTCTGTAGCTCGCGCGGGAGGCGCTTCGCATTGATGACTGCATGGGTTCCGGTATCGCGCCGGGCGGTTCTTGGCGGTGTTGCCGGGGCAGCGCTGGCAGGCATCTGCACGCCTGCCGAGGCGGCGGCAACGCTCGATCTCGCGCACTACCACGGCAAGGTCGTCTATGTGGACTTCTGGGCCTCGTGGTGCGGACCGTGCAAGCTCTCGTTCCCCTTCATGGAGCAGCTGACCACGCGCTATCCGGCAAGCGACCTTGCGGTCGTCACCATCAATGTCGATCGCCAGCGCTCCGCGGCGGATACCTTCATCAGGCAAGTGCACTCCAGTCTGCCCGTGATCTACGACGCGGCGGGCGATCTGGCGCAGACCTGGAAAGTGGCCGACATGCCCACTTCGCTGGTGTTCGACCGCAAGGGTACGATGCGCTTCCGCCATCAGGGTTTCTTCCCGGGCAAGGTGCGTGAGTACGACGGTCATATCGCCCAGCTCGTGCACGAGAGCTGAGCGGATGCGGCGCGCCGGTCTTCTGATCCTCGCCGTGCTGCCGCTCCTGGGCGGCTGCGCCCATATCGGCGCCCAGCCCTGGCAGCGGGATGTGCTCGCGCGCCAATCGATGCAGCTCGGGCGCGAGCCGGCGATCATCGCCTTCGACGAGCACACTTACTTCAGCAAGGAAGCGGCCTCGGGCGGGCGCAGCTTCGACGGCGGGGGCTGCGGGTGCAATTGAAGGCTGGCGGGATTGCCGCAACGCTGGGCGCGCTTGCGGGTGCCTTGCTCGGCTCCTCGCCCGCGGCGGCACAGGCCGAAGCCGCGGCTACATCCGCACCGGCCAATGCCTATAACCAGAGCGCGAGCGAGGTTGGCGCGCTGATCGCCGATACGGCGCTGCTGGTCTATCAGGAAGACAATGACCGCGTCCGCGCGGTCGAGTCCGCATCGAGCCTGACCGTGAACACGCCGGGCGGCATGGTCGTCTCGGGCAAGTTCACCTACGATTCGCTGACCGGCGCGACGCCCAACGGGTCCATCCGTTCGCGCTATTTCCAGACTTTCTACCCGCCGCGCAAGACGCGCTATATCGGCGGCGGGCTCGGTACCATTCCCGATACGCTCACCGGCGCTTCCGGCCGGTATAGCGTGGCCCCGGGGGAGCTCCCGGTTGACAAGGGCTTCAAGGACCACCGTGAGGCCTATGATCTGGGCATCTCGTTGCCGTTGGACGATGGCTTCCGGTTCAGCATCGGCGGGGCGATCTCCACCGAAACCGACTTCACCTCCCGTTCGGTGCGCGCCTCGATCGCCAAGGACTTGTGGAACAGGAACACCACGCTCTCGTTCGGCTTCAACTACGAGCACGACATCGTGCGGCCCTTCACCGGCGTGCCGCCGGCCCTCTCTTACATGGGCGACCGCATCGTGGGAGCGTCGCAGGCCAAGAAGGTAGCCAGCCTGGTGGCTGGGGTGACGCAGATCCTCAACCCGCACTGGCTGGTCCAGCTCAACTACAGCTATGGCTACAGCCGCGGCTACCAGACCGATCCCTACCGCATCTTCGCGCTCGTCGATGGCGAAACCGGCGATCCATTCTACTACATCTATGAGAGCCGCCCCGAACGCCGCGAGCGGAGCAGCATCTATGCGGCGACCAAGCTCGCGCTCGATTCGGCGGTCACCGATGCCTCGGTGCGCTGGTATCACGACAGCTGGGGCATCACGGCGCTGACGTTCGCCATGTCCGAGCATATCCCGGTCGCGCGGGCCAGCTATGTCGAGCCCGGTCTCCGGTTCTATCACCAGACCGCCGCCAGCTTCTATGCGCCGTACTTGCGCATCGACGAGCAGACGCCGTCCTACATCAGTTCGGACAGCCGGTTGTCGCGCTTTCAGGCCTGGACCCTGTCGTTCCGGCTCGGCACGCACCTGACCTCGCGGCTCGAACTCTATGGCGCGTTCGAACGCTATGTGCAGACGGGTCGGCACTATGATCGCTCTGCGCCTGGCGTGCTGGCGCACACCGATCTGTTCGCCGGAACGCGCTCGACCAGCCTGATCAGCGGGCTGCGCTACACCTGGCGCTAGAGGCCGGGGGCAGATTGGCAAAGGCGGCGAAACCCGGGGTGCACAAGCACCGCTTCACCGCCATGGGCACGCCCTGCGAAGTGCAGGTGGAAGCGCGCGACGGTCGGCAGGCAGCGCAGCTCGCGCGGATTGGCGAGGCAGAGGCGCGCCGGATCGAGGCAAAATACACCCGCTACAAGCCGACTGGCGTGGTCTGGGCGATCAACAACGCTGCAGGCCAGCCGATCGAGGTGGACGAGGAAACCGCCGGGCTCCTCGAATATGCCGCGCAGGTCCATGCCCTCAGCGAGGGGCGGTTCGACGTGACTTCGGGCGTGCTCCGGCGGGCGTGGACCTTCGATGGATCGGATCGGGTGCCCGAAGCGGCTGAGGTCGCCGCGTTGATGCCGCTGATCGGTTGGGGGAAGGTGCACTGGGAGCGCCCCCGCCTGACCCTGCCGCCCGGCATGGAGATCGATCTCGGCGGGATCTGCAAGGAATACGCGGTGGATCGCGCGGCCATCGCGATCATGGCCGCAGCCGATTGCCCGGCGCTGGTCAACTTCGGCGGGGATCTGCGCACCACGCGCGCCAAGGCCGGCGGACGCTGGGCGGTGGCGATCGAATCTTTCGATCCGGCCAAGGCTGCGGGCGGCTTGCTCCAGATCGGGGAAGGCGCGATCGCCACGAGCGGCGATGCGAGGCGCTTCCTGCTGAAAGAAGGAAAGCGCTACAGCCACATTCTCGATCCGCGCACCGGCTGGCCGGTCGAGAACCCGCCGCGCTCGGTGACGGTAGCGGCGCGCACTTGCGTTCAGGCGGGCACGCTCTCCACTTTGGCGATGCTGCTTGGTCCTGGCGCGGAAACGTTCCTCGCGGCCGAAAAAGCCGAAGCCTGGGTGCTCTGGTAATCATGGTGACCCGCCTAGGGTAACAACATGTCAAGGATCAGTGGGTTAGAAGCGCCCTCGCACAGCGGAGCGTGCATTCGTCCGGAAGGGTCCGGCCGGATGTGCGAGGGGAAACAAGCTTGGCACACGAACAGCAGCTGCCGGGGGAAACCTCGCAGGATCAGTCGGGCGCGTCCCCCGGTCCGGAGCTTCGCTCCGCGCCGCGCTATGCGCTGCTGATTCGCACTGCTAAGATCATCGCCGACGGGCGCGAGTTCCTCGGCATTATCCGGGATGCCTCGACCACGGGGCTCAAGGTTCGCCTGTTTTCCGTACTGCCGCAGGCCCGTGAATTCGCCGTGGAGCTGGTGACCGGAGATCGCTACCCGGTCGAACTGGTCTGGCAGGCAGACGACTATGCCGGCCTGCGCTTCCCTCAGGCCATCGATGTCGAACGGTTGCTCGACGAATCCCGGGGTACCTATCCCAAGCGGCAGATCCGCGTGCAGATCGCGATGGGTGGCGTGCTGCATTCGGGCGGCGAGGCGGTTCCTGTGGTTTTCCGCAATCTCTCGCAGCAGGGTGCCTGCGTGGAATCGGAAAAGTGGCTGCTGATGAACGAGCTGGTCCGCATCGAGACCGGGGTTACCCCGCCGCTCTATGCCAAGGTCCGCTGGCGCAGCCATCCGCGCTACGGCCTGATCTTCGAGCATACCTTCCGGCTTGAGGAGCTGGCGCGCATTTCGGCGCCGCTGCAGTTCGCACAAGCCCTGGAAGACCATGCCCACGGCAGCGAGCGGCCGCCTGCTGTCGGCGAGGCCTGAACCGGCCCGCATGACCAGGGCTGGTTTCGCTGATCCCCCCGGCCTTGTTAACGATCCCTTAGGCATTTTCGTTCACTTCCGTTGCCAAGGCATGAACGCTTGAGCGGGAGCTAGCGATGGGTAACGGTTTCACGGGGGTGCAGGCGGCAAGCAGCGAGGTCGACGTCGATGTTGCGATCATCGGTGCGGGACCCGCAGGGCTGACGGCGGGCTACCTCCTGTCGAAGAAGGGCCTCAAGGTCGCGATCATCGAGAAGGATCCCCGCTACGTCGGCGGCATCAGCCGCACGGTCGAGCACGAGGGCTACCGCTTCGATATCGGCGGCCACCGTTTTTTCTCAAAATCGCAGCAGGTCGTCGACCTGTGGAACGAGATCCTGCCCGACGACTTCATCCAGCGCCCGCGCATGAGCCGCATCTATTACGAGGGCCGCTTCTACTCTTATCCGCTGCGCGCCTTCGAAGCGCTGCGTAATCTGGGTATCCTGCGCTCGACCAGCTGCATGGTCAGCTACGCCTGGTCGCGCGCGTTTCCGATCAAGGACGTGCGCAGCTTCGAGGATTGGACCAGCAACCAGTTTGGCAAGAAAGATC
>CAILIO010000354.1 GCA_903834285.1 uncultured Sphingomonadales bacterium
CTTGGCAACGTTCTCGTAGTTGTACAGCGGCTCGCCCATCCCCATCAGCACGATGGTGGAGAGCAGCCTCGGCGTCTCGCCATGCGGGCTCGGCCATTCGCCATAGGAATCACGCGCGCACATGAACTGCTGCACGATTTCGGCCGCACCCAGGTTGCGCACCAGCGTCTGCGTGCCGGTATGGCAGAAGCGGCAATTGAGCGTGCATCCCACCTGGCTCGAAACGCAAAGCGTGCCACGCGTGGCATCGGGGATGAACACCATCTCGAAATCGTGATTGTCCGCCGTGCGCAGCAACCACTTGCGCGTGCCATCGTTGGAGACTTGCGCCTCGACAACATCGGGACGGCCGATCACGAAGCGTGCCGCGAGCCATGGGCGCATCGTCTTGGCGATATCAGTCATCGCCTCGAAGTCGGTCACGCCGCGGTGATAGAGCCAGTGGAACACCTGCTTGGCGCGCAACTTGGCGGCCTTGGCGTCAAGCCCTGCCTCGCCGAGCACCGCGGTGATCTGCGCGCGGCTGAGGCCGATCAGGTCCACGCGCCCATCGGCCCGCGGGGTCACCTCACGGGGGACGGGGACGGGATCGATGTGTCCCGGGATCGACATTAGCGAGATTTGTGGCTCAATTTGCATGGCGCGCATATAGGGGCAAGCGCCCTGCTGCGCAAACCGGGCTTAGTTTTGCGCGCAGCCGAGCATGGCGGCGTCCATCGCGGAGGCAGCCCCTGCCAGCGTGTAGACATCGGTGAAGGTGCGACCTGCTGCGCTGCGGGCGGTGACGCTCATTGTCGCGGACGAACGCATCGCGGCGACCACTGCGGCCTCCATGCGCCGGTCTGCGGCCCAGGCATCAACCGCCCCTGCCACGAGCGTGTAGCGCTGCCCGGCAAGCGAGAGCGTGACAGTACTGCCGGGACCGATCTTGCGCGAAAGCCGCACGTGGATTTCGCCGCGTGTGCCGCGGCGGGGCCAGGTGCCGACGGTGAAATAGGGCTGGAACTCGTTCGTGCGGCCTTCGACCTTGTCGGCCATGGCAATGGCGTAGCAACGCGGCACACCCGCGTCGGAGAAGGCGCCCCAGGTGTTCCAGATGCCGAGGCTGTCGCGCGCCATGGCAGGTTCCGCGAAGAGCAGCGTGGCGGCCAGCAGCAGGCGCCTCACGGGTCCACCAGATCGAGATAGGCGACGACGTCGTTGTCGGTCGCGAGGAAGAGATCGGCCTGAATCTCCTCGGGCTGCTGCGCGGCGAGGGCGAGCGCTTCGGCGAGCGAGCCGTAGAGCAGGGTCTGCGCTGCGCCGCCTTCGGGGCCGTCGCTGAGGTGATAGAGGCGGACGCTCGCGCTTTCGTGCGTCGTGCGCATCAGTCGTGGCTCTCGCGCTTGGCACCATCGAGCAGGTGGGCGGCGCGTGCCGCTTCGGCCTTGGTCGCCTCACGCTCGGCGCGGGTGCGGCCGTGGGCGAGGCGGTTGGTCGCGGCTTCGGCCTCCTTGCCTTTGCGCGCGGCGGCCTTGCGGGCAAG
Organism: uncultured Sphingomonadales bacterium; assembly: GCA_903834285.1. GTDB lineage: Bacteria > Pseudomonadota > Alphaproteobacteria > Sphingomonadales > Sphingomonadaceae > Novosphingobium. The sequence continues at coordinate 1,526 of CAILIO010000354.1, forward strand.
GCGGAGGTTGACGACCCCGCCCATCAGGCGTGCTCACTGCCCCGCTCGGAACCGAACAGGACGGTTTCGAGGCCATTCTCCGCGAGCGCGATCGAACCCTGCACGAGCGAGGGCGCGATCCGTACGCCGAGATCGGGGTGGACCGGGTAGCCCGCCATCATCCCGCGCAGCACGCGGCTGGAAATGCCGTGCATGACGACGATGTGGTCGCCCGGCGCATCGCCCACTTCCTTGAGCCAATGCGCGAGGCGAGCGGCGATCATCGGGTAATCCTCGCCATCAGGGGCCGGGCGCAGCAGGTGGTCGGCGATAACGATGGGGCCGATCTCGGCCTCGACATCGTCATAAAGCCGGCCACACCACGAACCCATGTCGATCTCTTTGAGATCGTGGGTGCGCTTGGCGGCGAACCAGTCGAGCCCCAGAACATCGGCGATCATCGCCATGGTCTGGAGCGCACGCCCAGTTTCGGAGACGTGGAGCGTGACCTCGGGCCGGTCCCCCAGCACGCCGCGCAGCGCGACGCCCATCGCCAGGGCCTGCTCGGCTCCGAGCCGGGTGAGCGGGGTGTGGATGTGGTTCGCCTGAAGGCGGCGGGCGGCGTTATAGACCGTCTCGCCGTGGCGCATGATGAAGAAACGGGGGCTGGCCATGGCGCGCCTAATAGCTTGCCCGAACGGCGAAGGCGAGGGGGCAGCGGGCGTGTCTTGAGGAACCACCGTTCAACAGGCTGGGCGCTACTGGGCGGTAAAGCGCCATGCAGGAAACGGGATTATGCGATTGCGCCAGTTGCCGCCCTCCGCGACCTTACTTTGCCGGATCAGCGGCCCCCATCGAGACCGTCACCCGGTCGGCGTAAAAGGCGACGAAATCGCGGATCGTGGCGACTTCGGCGTAGGGCGCCTCATAGCTCCAGGCGATCGGCACCTCGGGCGCTTCGGCGGCTGCCCAATAGCAGGCATCACCTTTGTAAGGGCAATGCGAGGTCTTGCCCTCGATTGCGACGAGATCGTCAAACACCACTGCATCGCGCGGGAAATAGACCACAAGGGCATGGTCCTGCTCGTCGACAATGATGGTTGCATTGCTGTCGGCCAGCAACTTGCCGGCCGCTTCGGCGCGAAAGTGGTTGCGGCGACGGAGCAAATCGACCCGGTAGTCGGGCCGCTGAAGATAGCCTGATGGTTTCATGATAAGTTCTCCTGAGGGGATGTTGGGCGGCTTTGGAATGAACCTGCTGGTTGGACTCAGATGGCAGCCGGAGCTGCCCGGCTGGCCGCTGCGCGATGATCGGGCGCGAGGCACCGGATCATCGCGCAGCAGGGTTTCGATTGTCGAGCCGCCGATGGCTCAGCCGAAGACGCTGCTGATCTCGGCGGCGACGGTTGTGGCATTCTCGTCGAGGACGAAATGCCCCGCATCGAGCCAGACCAGCTTGGCCAGCGGCAGATCGGCAAGGAATGCTTCGGCACCGGCGGGGATGAAGAACGGGTCTTGCTTGCCCCATACGATCAGCGTCTTGGGGCTGTTTGCGCGGAAAGCCTCGTGCCAGCTGTCATAAGCGGCGACATTGGTCTTGTAGTCTTCGAGCAGGTCGAGGTGCGCATCGTCGTGGCCGGGGCGGTCGAGCAGCGCCTGGTCGATCGTCCAGTTGTCCGGACTGATCGCGTCGGGGTTCTTTGCGCCAACAAGGTATTGGAACTTGGTCGTCTCGGCAGCGAGAAAGCCGCGCGCGGCGCCTTCGCTGGCGGCATCGCGCTTTTCCCACAGTGGCAGGAATATTTGCGCAGGCATCTCGCCGACACCGGCCATGTAGGCATTGGCGTTCTGGATGACGAAGCCGCGCACCCGGTCGGGGTGCTGGGTGAACAGGCGGAAGCCAACAGGACCGCCGTAATCCTGCATGTAAAGAACATACGAGGTCAGCCCGAGCTGGTCGATCAGGCCGGAGACGTGTGCGGTGAGATTGTCGAAGGTGTAGTCGAAGTCATCAACCGACGGCGCGTCTGACTGCCCGAAGCCGATATAGTCGGGCGCGATTACGTGAAAGCGCTCGGCGAGCAGCGGGATAAGGTCGCGGAACATATGGCTGCTGGTCGGAAAGCCGTGCAGCAAAAGAATGGTCGGCCGAGCGTCGTCGCCGGCTTCGCGGTAGAATACCTGGCGGCCGCCAACGGTCGCGAACTTGTGAAGGGTGGTCATGGGTACGGCTCCTGGCTGAAAATCCGGCGCAGCAATGTGCTGTTAGACGCCAAATAGAGCTGGCCGTCTTTTTGGAGGAGACCGTCAATTTGCAAAGAACGCTTCCATAATTCGAGAGGAAGGCGAGTAGTATTCGGCACCGGTGTTGGATGCAGCCTGGGCTAAAGCGCGGCGCGGTGGAGGTTGGCGCCCGCAGTCTGATCGGATCGGCGCGACTGCACGCTTGGCAGCCTGGCGCGAGAAGCGCATTGTTGCTCGATCTAAGCGGGAGACGAACATGCGTAAGTCGTGGTTGGTTGGGGCACTTGCAGGGCTTTCGGCAGCGGCGCTTGTGCCGCCTGCATTGGCGGATACGCCGCCTGCGGCAGCGGCTGCGGCGGCTGCCGATACCACAACAACGGCGCCGGGTGGCAGCACGGTGCTGGTGCCGGCAGGTTGGACGGTGAGCGCTTCGGGCAAGGTGCTGACGCTGAGCCCGCCCGAGCCCGACCTGCATCTGGTGATCGTCGATGTCGGCGTGGCGGCGGATGCCAAGGCGGCGGCAGCGGCAGCCTGGGCGGCCTATGCCCCGGCGCGGGTACATCCCTTCAAGCTGCTCACTGCGCGGCCGCCGCGCAATGGCTGGGAAGACGCGGGCGTGATCGATTACGAAACCTCACCAGCCGAGCACTTGACGCAAATAGCAATTGCGCGGCGGCGCGGGACATCATGGACGGTGCTGATCCTAGATGGCAGCGAGGCGACGTTCGAGAAGCGCGGGGGCGCCATCGGCCAGATCGCGCCGAGCCTGCGGCCCGCTGGCTATGCGCGCGAAAGCTTTGCGGGCAAGACGGCGAACCCGCTCGATCCGGCGCGGGTGCAGCTGCTGCTCGATTTCGTGAGGCAGAATGCCGCGGCCATGCACATCCCGGGCGTGGGCCTCGCGCTCTATTCGGGCGACAAGATCGTCTATGAGGGCGGCGTCGGAGTGAAGGAGCTGGGCAAGCCCGATCAGGTGGGGCCGCATACCCGCTTCATGATCGCCTCCAACACCAAGAGCATGGCGACCTTGCTGCTGGCCGAACTGGCGAGCGAGGGCAAGCTGCGCTGGGACCAGCCGGTAACCGAAGTCTATCCGTCCTTCCGTCTCGGGAGCGACGCGACGACGAAATCAGTGCAGATCCGCCATCTCGTCTGCGCCTGCACGGGCCTTCCGCGCAAGGATCTGGAGTGGGTGTTCAACACCACTGCGCAGACGCCGGCTTCGGATACCTTCAGGCAGCTTGCGCTGACCGAGCCGACCAGCAAGTTCGGCGAGGCGTTCCAGTACAACAACCTCATGGCCTCGGCGGCGGGCTATATCGCGGCGCATATCTATTATCCGGACATGGAGCTGGGCGCGGCGTTCGATCGGGCGGTGAAGGAAAAAGTCTGGCTGCCGCTCGGCATGGTGGATTCGACCATGGGCATGGACGAAGCGCTAGCCGCCGATCACGCCTCTCCGCATGGCGATGACCTCAATGGCAAGATCGCCGTCGAGCCGCAGGATCTTAACCGCGCAATTGCACCGTTCCGGCCGGCAGGCGGCGCTTGGTCTTCACCGCACGACATGATCCTCTACATGAAGAACGAGCTGGATCAGGGCGCGCTGCCGGGCGGCAAGCGGCTGCTTTCATCTGAGGCGCTGTTGGCGCGTCGCGCGCGGGGCGTGCCTGTGGGCGAGGATCAGTGGTATGGCATGGGCCTGATGGAGGATGCGAGCACCGGCGTCTCGGTGATCCACCACGGCGGCGATCTCATGGGATATCACAGCGAGATGTTCGCGATTCCCTCAGCTGGCGTGGCGGCAGTTATCCTGACAAATGCCGACAATGGGCCGTATCTGCGGCGCGCGTTCCAGCGGCGGCTGCTGGAAGTGCTCTATGACGGCAAGCCCGAAGCGCAGGGCGATGCCGATGCGGCGGTCAAGCGGATCGCGGCGGAACAGGCCGAGTTCCGCGGGCGCATCCAGATGCCGGCAGATGCCAAGGTGATTGGCGCGCTGGCGGCGAAATATGTCTCACCGGAGCTCGGCACGCTGCGGCTGGCGAAGGAAGGCGCGCAAGTGCGCGGGTTTACCCCGGCATGGAACTCGCTGTTGACGACGCGGCGCAACGATGACGGCACGGTCTCGCTCGTCTCGATCGATCCGGGCTGGATCGGCGACAACGAACTGCTGGTCGGCGTGGCGGATGGCAAGCGCACGCTGACAGTGCGCGACGGGCAGCATGTCTATGTGTTTACCGAAGTTTCATAACGGCATTTGTCGGAAACGACTGTTGCAAGGGCGGCAAGCCAAGCCGTCCTGGGCATGCTTGCCGCCGCCCTTATCAGGGCAGGCACTAGTCAGCGTTGTCCGGGAGGACCGGCTTGCGATCGGGGGCAGGCGGCTGCACGAAGCTGGGCGGCGGCGATTTGGCGAGGGCGTCGAGCGCGATGCGTACCGCTGCCTCGAGCTGCGGATCGTGGCCGAGGCGCATCTGCGCCGGATCCTGCTCGACCTCGATGTCGGGCGGGATGCCGATGTTTTCGACTTCCCATTCGCCCTTGGTGCCATAGATCGCCCAGCGCGGCGCCGTGATTCCGCCGCCGTCCATCAGAGTCGGATAGCCGCCGATGCCGACCAGGCCGCCCCAGGTGCGCGTACCGACGAGCGTCCCCACGCCGGCCTTGCGGAACAGCCAGGGCAGGGCATCACCGCCCGAACCGGACATCTGGTTGATCAGCATGACCTTGGGCCCGAAGATCGCCTGCGCTGGCTCGACCACCGGCTCGCCTTCGCGCGTCGAATTGACCATCTGCGGCGTTCGCTTGAGCTGATCGACGATGAAATCGGCAATATCGCCGCCATGGTTGAAACGTTCGTCGATGATGGCGCCCTGCTTGCCGATCTGGCCGAAGTAGTAGCGGTTGAAGTTCGCAAAGCCGCCGCCTGCGGTATCAGGCAGATAGACATAGGCGAGCTTGCCGCCCGACAGCGTATCGACCAGCCGCCGGTTGGCTTCCATCCAGCTGTGCAGGCGCAAGGGGATATCGCTGGCGATCGGCACGACCTTGACCGTGCGAGCACCCGTCCCGTCGGGATTGGGTCCGACCGTCAGGACTGTCTGTTTGCCGGCGAGGCCCTCGAAGCTCTTGAACACTTCGCTCGACGGATCGACCGGACGAGCGTTGACAGCGAGCAGATACTCGCCGGCACGCACTTCTGCGCCCGGCTGCGCCAGCGGCGCCTGCAGCCCGGGGTTCCAGCTTTCGCCCTTGAGTACGTTGCGGAAACGGTAGTGTCCGCCCACCAGTTCGAAATCCGCACCCAACAGGCCGACATTGACCGGGGTCTGCTTCGGCCCTTCGCCGCCGAAGACAAAGGTATGCCCCACGCCGATATGGCCGGTCATTTCGGCAAACAGCGCGTTCAGTTCCGCCCGGCTGCCGAGGCCCACCAGAAACGGTTCGTAGAGCTTTTCCGCGCGGGCCAGATCGAGCCCCTGAGCCTTGGGATCGTAAAGGAAATCGCGCTCGATGCGCCAGACTTCGTGGTACATCTGGCGCCATTCGGAGATGGGATCGACGTTGATCGCCGCGGCAAATTTCACCGCGGTTGGCGAAGGCTTGGAAGCGGGGTCGGCCCCGGCTTCGGTTGAGACGATGAAGCGGTCGCCCTTCTTCGCGAAAAGGATCTTCTTGCCGTCGGCGGAAACCGACAGCGTATCGGCGTCGGCGCCTTCGATCAGGCTGGCGGGTTTGCGTGTCTTGGCATCGTAGCGCACCACGCTGACGGGGGTGGGCGCCCCGCTCTCGTCGATAAGATCGTTGTCGGTGGCGACGACCGGCGCGGTGACCGCAAGCACGGCTCCGGCCTCGGCCGGGAACAGCGCGACGTAGCGTGCAACTGGCAGCCCGAGCGCGACGATCCGCTGGTCGAGCCCGGCAAAATCGATCTGCACCGGCTTGGGTGCCTTATCCTTGTCCTTGTCCTTGTCCTTGCTCTTATCCGTGCCCTTGCTGTCCGCCGACTTGTCTGCGGCGGCCTTGTCCTGCTTCTCGTCTGCAGCGCCTTCCTCGTCGCTTTGCGGCGCGGTGGGGGCGGCGGCATCCTTGCGCAGGACTGCGGCATAGACCGCGCCCTCGGTCGCGCGGCCAAGGCTCGACATGTCGAGCCATCCTGCACCGAGGCCCCGGCTGGTGTTGACAATAAAGTAGAGCACGTCGCCGCCGGCATCGAACCTGGGCGAGACGGCATCGCTCAACCCGTCCGTCAGCGCCTGTGCGGTGCCGGCCGCGACTGTATGAATCATGATCGTGTGCAGGTGGTTTGTGCCCTGCACCGCAAAGGCGATGAACCGGCTGTCGGGCGACCAGGCCGGATCGAAATTGAAGTCGGGGCTGTCGTAGCGGTCGGTGGCGATCCTGGCCGGCTTGGGCGCGGCGGCGGTCAGATCGACCAGCCAGAGATTCAGCCGCTTATCGGAGAACACGATGCGCTTGGAATCGGGCGACCAGACCGGCGCGTAGAAGAACGAGCCGGGAGTGCCCAGGTCGATCTTGCGCACGCTCCCAGTTCCGTCCGCCGCGCGCACGTGCAGGGCATATTCCCCGCTTTCGTCGCTGAAATAGGCGACTGACTTGCCGTCCGGGGAGGGCGCCGGATCGCGCTCGGCCACCCCAGTGGTCTGGGTGAGATTGCGCGCATCGCCCTTCTCGGCCGGAACCGAGAGCACTTCGCCATGCGCCTCGACCACGATGCGCTTGCCTGAGGCGGTCAGCACCGCCTTGGCAATGTCCCCCGTTTCGAGCGTCTTGACATGGGGCCTGCGGGCGACTGCTTCGGCCCCGATCATGACGGGCACGCGTGAGACCGTGCCGGCGGCGAGGTCGTAAAGCTCGAGGCGTCCGAAATGATCGATGACGATCCCGCCCGGGCCGGCAGCGGCCGAGGCCATGTCGAACCCCTTGTCGTTGGCAACGACCCGGCTGACCGAGCCGGCCTCTGCGGCATAGCGGTAGAGCGTGACCGGCCCGTCGCGGTCGGACAGGAAATAGACATCCTCGCCCACGAACATTGGATTGCGGTCGTTGGAGTTTTCGCGCGGGACCTTGGTGATCGCGCTGTCCTTGAGATCGGCGATCCAGATCCGGTCGGTCTGGCCGCCGCGATAGCGCTTCCACGCGGGTTGCCACTGGTTGAACGGGGTATAGGCGATGTGGCTGCCATCGGCGCTGAGCGAACCGGCTTCACCCGAGGGCAGGGGCACCGGGCGCGGATCGCCGCCGTCCACCGGCACGAGATAGAGCCGGTCGAGATCGCGCACCGTCTCGCGCGATGAGCGAAAAAGGACACTGTGCCCGTCGGCACTCCAGCCGAGAGCGACGTCGTTGCCGGGGTGCCAGGTCAGGCGGCGGGGCACGCCGCCCGCTGCAGGCACGATATAGACATCGCGGTTGCCATCGTAGCGTCCGGTGAAAGCGATCATCGTGCCATCGGGCGAGAACACCGGCCCGGTGCTGTCACCCTGCCCGGTTACCAGCAGGCGCGCGGTGCCGCCGCTGCGCGGCACTGTCCAGATCGCGCCGGCATAGTCGAAAGCGATCTCGCCGGCCGAAAGGGTGGGATGCTGCAGCAGCCGAGGCGCCTCGCGCCCCTGCGCGGCACTGCCGACGAGTGCAGCCGCCATGAGCGCAGTCGCCGCAAACCATGCACCTCGCATGCCCGTTCCTTCCCGTGATGTTCGTGTCGAAAGCCCCGCAGTCGGCAAGTAAGTGCCGTGGCAGTTCGCAAAATCAACCGGAAATAGGACCGATCCGCGTTTTATTCCCGGCATCGATCCGCGCACAGGCCGGCCGCTGCGCAAGCAAACCGAGTGCCCCTTTCCCGCCAGCCGCCAATCTGAAACAAGGATTTCTGGAGTTCCGGAGATCCCGACAGTCACGGCCGGGCGCTCCGGTCCGTCGGGGTGGCAGGCATGCAGGATCAGCAGTCGATCGGACAATCCGCGATGCGCAAGGCCTTGTGGCGCATCTTGCCGCTGATCCTGCTCGCCTATCTGTGCGTGTTCATCGACCGTGTGAATGTGAGCTTTGCCGCCGTCCAGATGAACGTCGATCTCAAGTTCAGCGCGACGATCTACGGGCTGGGGGGCGGGCTGTTTTTCCTTGGTTATGCCGTGTTCGAAATTCCCTCTAACATCATGGCAGTCCGCTTCGGCCCCCTTGCCTCTGCTCGAGATAACGGGATTGGATACAGCCCATGTCGGTTATCTGGTGACGCTTGGCGGCGTGATCGGTGCTGCGGTGATGGTGCTCGTGGGGGATATTGCAGACCGCCATGGTGATCGGTTCCTCGGCGCCTTCTGGCTTTTGCTCGCGATGGGCGCTGCCTTGCTGGCGATGGCCCTTGCGCAGTCACAAGTGGGCGTGACAGCGACCTATACGGTGTTCGCGGCTGGTTGCTTTACTTGCGCCATGCTGGTCTCGTCCGGCTGGGCCGATGTGCTCCATGTCCGCGAACTGGCCGTGGGCGCGGCGGCGATCAATTCGGTATGCCGGCTCGGCTCCTTCGTGATGCCGTTTGGCTGTGGCGCAGCGCGCGATGCGACGGGCAGCTTTGCGGCCGGATTGAGCGGGTTGGCCATCATGGCACTGGCCGGGGCGCCGCTGGCGCTGCTGATCCGCAAGGCGGCGCTGCGCCGGGCGGCGGATGGCGCGGAGGCGCTCGCAGCCTGAGCGGCTGTTGACCAAGGCCCTGTCCTCCGGCTTCGAAATCTGCCACGCTCTTGTCAAGCACTCCTTTCCGATCGGCCCGTCTCCCATGCTTTCCACCCCCGTCCTTGTCGCCGCCGGCGGCGCGATTGCTCTTGGCGTGGTGGGCGGGCTAATGACGCCGATCGGGCCCTGGTACGCGAACCTGCGCAAACCCCGCCTGCAGCCGCCGAACTGGCTGTTCGGCCCGGCCTGGACGGTGATTCTGGGGCTGGCGGCGTGGTCTGCGGCGGCGGCGTGGGATGCGGCAACGACAGATGCCGCGCGCACGAGCGTGGTGATCCTGTTTGCTACCAACGCGCTTTTTCATCTGCTATGGAGTCCGCTCTTCTTCAAGCTGCGGCGACCGGATTGGGCGCTGATCGAGGTCGTGTTCCTCTGGTCCTCGCTCGTCGCGCTGGTGGTCGGGCTCTGGCCGATCTCGCCTTTCGCGGCGAAGCTGATCATTCCTTATCTGCTCTGGGTGAGCTTTGCCGCGTGGCTGAACTGGGCGATCGTGCGGCTGAACGCGCCGTTTCGCTAGTTGCGCCTCCGACCTGCTTTTCTCGGGCCACCTCCCACTTTGCACTTCGTGAAAATAGGGAGGGCCTCAGGCGGCGGGATACGTGATCGCGATCACTTCCCATTCCTTTTCACCGCCGGGGAGCCGGACCTTGCGCAAGTCTCCCACCTTGGCGCCGCGCAGGGCGCGGGCGATGGGGGCGCTCCAGCCGATGCGGCGGGCGGTGGCGTCCTGCTCGTCGTCGCCGACGAGCGTGAGCGTGAGGTGGGCATCGTTGTCATCGGCGATTTCGACCGTGGCGCCGAAGAGGACGCGCGTCTGGTCCGGCTGGCGAGCAGGATCGATCACGCGCGCGGCTTTCATCCGCTTGGCGAGGAAATTCAGCTCGCGGTCGATCTCGCGCATGCGCTTGCGGCCATAGAGGTAATCGCCGTTTTCGGAGCGGTCGCCGTTGCCGGCCGCCCAGCTGACGATCTCGACGATGGCGGGCCGCTCGGTGCCGAGCAGGTGGTCGTAGCGGGCGCGCAAGGCGGCCATGCCGGCGGGGGTAATCGGGTTGCCATCATGTTGCATTGATTGGGGTCTAGCCGGGGATGGCCTCGCATGGAAGGTTGCCCCGATGCAGGGGCGGGCCTAGGGCGGGGGCTCGTGATTGCCGATACCAATTGCCGACGAGGTTTCCATGGCCAAGACCATTGCGCTGACACTGACCGAAGACGAACTCGAAATCCTCGTGGATGCGCTCGAGGCCGACCTTGAAGGCTATGCCGAGGCGGCCGAGGAAGCCCGCGCGGACAACAACAAGGAAGACATCGAGACGTTCAAGCTGGCGGCGCTGAACATCCAGAAGCTGCTGGCGCGGCTGCAGGATATGCTGCCCGAATAAGCGTCAGCCGGGCGCCGGCTTGCCAAGGAAGTGGCTGAGCGGATTGGGCCCGTTGTAGCTGGCCTTATCCGGATTCATTGCTTCGTAGACGACAGCGTTTTCCATCACGCGCTGGACATAGTTGCGCGTTTCGGAGAGCGGGATGCGCTCGATCCAGTCGATCCAGCCCACACCGCCCGCGCGGGGATCGCCGTTGGCGCGCAGCCACTTGTTCACGTTGCCCGCGCCCGCATTGTAGGCGGCGACGGCGAGTGGATAGCTGCCGTTGTAATAATTGAGCAGCCGCTGGAAGTAGGCGCCGCCGACCTGCAGGTTGAAGCCGGCATCTTCGATCAGCGCGGTGTTGGAATAGGACAGGCCGAGCTTGCCCGCCTGTTCGTTGGCGGTTGCGGGCATGAGCTGCATGAGGCCGCGCGCGCCGGCATGGCTGACGGCGTTTTGCGCGAACTGGCTTTCCTGCCGCGCGATGGCGTGGATCATCGTCCACGCATGCTCGTAGCCTTGCGGCACCGGGATGACCGGGAAAGCGATGTGCTGGAAATCGAGGTAGCCGCGCGCCGCGGCGGCTTGGCCGACGATGACGCCGAGATCGCGGCGGCCCAGTTCGCGCGCGAGATCGGCGACAAGGACGTGCTGGCTCTTGCTCTGTTGCTGATCGCTGATCTCGCGGAAGAAGCGCACAGTGGTGCGCCAGTCCGCATCGCGCGCAGCCTCGCGCACCGCCTGCGTGATGAGCGCGGCGTTGAAGCGCGCGCGTTCGTCCGGCGAGGGCTGAACATCGGCGTCGGCTGCGAAGCGCGGGACAGGCCGGCCGAGCCGTTCTAAGGCGAGGAGGCCATAGAACTGGTCCCCATAGGCGGCGGCCATTTCGAAATAGCGCTGCGCATCGTTCGCCTGTCCGCCCTGCGCGGCAGCGATACCAGCCCAGTAGAAGCCCTTGGAGCGCGTGCCCGGGGTGCGTGCGGCCGACCCATAGCGCCAGAACAGCGGCGCGGCATCGGCGCCATTGCCCAACTGGCGCAGCGCCTGCTGCCCGCCGAGCCACATCAGCGACGTGTAGTCGTCGCGCAAGTCGTAGGGCATCTGGCTGATGTCCTCGCCGCGCGCGAAGGCATCGTCGATCCCGGCGGCGATGCGGTAGGCGGTGCGGACATCACCCACCGAGGCGGCGCCCCGCGCGTTGGCGAGGAGTTCGTCCACCCATTTGTCGCGATTGAGCGGGGGGCGGGCGAGCAGCGGCCGGTTCGCGATCAGTGCCTGCGCGGCGGCGCGGTTGCCCTGGCGGCGCAGCTGGCGCGAGCGCGAATAGATGAATCCGGGATCGGCATTGAGCACATCGGCGCTTGTGCCGGCTGCGGCGGCGTAGGGATCGAGGCCGAGCAACGTGGCAAGGCGTGCTGCGAAAAGCCCGCGCCGGGCGGCGCTCACGCGTGCGGTCTGGCGGGCGGCAGGCGAAGGGTTTCCGGCCCAGAGCAGCGCGTCCATCCGCGCATCCTCATCGTCGGGCGTGAAAGTACCGCCCCAGCCGGCGAGGATGGCCGCTTCCGCTGTCTCGCTCATCGACCCGCCGCGCCAGGCGGCGCGGGCTTGCGCATCGGCCTCGGGCCGGCCGAGGGCCTTCAAAGCGAGGGTATATTGCGCGCGGGCCGGGTTGGTCAGCGGCGGCACGCGGTCGAAGAAGGCGACGACGCTGCTGGAATCGGCCGACTGGCGATCAAGCGCGGCTTCAGCAGCGCGGCGCAGCTTGTCCTCCTCCGGGAAGCCGCGATAGCTGAGGATAAAGCTGGAGTAATCACCGAACGTGAAGCGGTCGGAGCTGTTGAGCAGCTGCCAGCGGTCGATTGCCTGCGCCATCGGGCCTTGCCCTTGCGCGATCAGCTTGGCGCGCGCGGCATCCCATGCGTTTGCCCCGGCATCGACATCGCTGGCGTGACACGCAGCGGATGCGGCGAGCACCGGCAGCAGCGCTGTGCCCAGCAGCAGCTTTCGCCATAGCTTTGCGGCATCCACACTCATCTCCATGCTGGACATTCCGGCTTTCGTCTTCCTATCAGGCGCATGTTACGGCGGCGACCCGACAAGGCTCGCTGCGCCGCGAATGCCATGTGGCGCAAATCGAAGGGCAAAGTCCATGTTTTCCGGCTCCATTCCGGCTTTGGTGACACCTTTTCGCGGCGGCGTGTTCGACGAGAAAGCGTTTCGCCAGCTCGTCGACTGGCAGATCGAGAACGGGTCCTCGGCCCTGGTGCCCTGCGGCACGACGGGCGAGGCCTCCACGCTGTCCAACGCCGAGCACCACCGCGTGATTGAGGTCTGCGTCGAGCAAGCAGCGGGCCGCGTTCCGGTGATCGCGGGCTGCGGTAGCAATGATACGATGAACGCACACTTGCACATGACCTTCTCGCGCAAGAGCGGGGCGAAGGCGGCGCTGTGCGTGGCGCCCTATTACAACCGGCCAAGCCAGGCGGGCCTGCTCGCGCATTTCGGCTATCTGGCCGAGCACAGCGAAATGCCCATCATTCTGTATAACGTGCCGGGCCGCACGGTGACCGATATCCTGCCCGAGACGGTGTGCGAACTCGCGCGGCGCTATCCGGACAAGATCGTGGGCATCAAGGACGCGAGCGGCGACCTTTCCCGCGTGACCGATCACCGCATGGGCATCGGCAAGCATTTCTGCCAGCTTTCGGGCGATGACGAACTGGCGTTGCCCGCCAATGCCGCGGGTGCAGTCGGGTGCATTTCGGTCACCGCTAATGTCGCTCCGCGCCTCTGCGCCGATTTTCAGGCGGCCTGCGCGGCGGGCGATTTCGAGAAGGCGCGCGAGATCAATGATCTGCTCTATCCGCTGCACTACGCGATGTTCGAGGACGCCTCACCGGGGCCGGTGAAGTATGCGCTGAGCCGGGTGCACGACTACATCACCGAGGACCTGCGCCTGCCGCTGGTGCCGTGTAGCGACAAGGCCCGCGCCGAGGTGGATGCGGCGCTGGCGCATGCGGGCCTCATCTGAGCCGATTGCCGCTCTGGCCGGTTATCTCGCCGGTTCAAGCTTGGTATTGAGCACCCAGCCGACATTGTCATTGTCATCAGCCACTTCCCACCACAGGCCGTCCTTGTTGCCGGTGGGATAGACGGTTGCGCCCGGGGCAAGCGTGCGGACGACCTTTCCGTTGGCTGCCGCGGTCTGGCGCATGGTGCTGGGCGCGATCGTGATGTAGCTCTTGGTGGGTGAGGCTTCGGCAGTGCCTTCGGCGCCCGGCTGGACCCCGCCAAGTTCGGTCACCAGCTTCGAATAGGCGTCGATGAAGGCCAGCGTGACGATGCGGCCGATATCGGTGTTGTCATAGCCGCCGCCGACTGCGCCCACGCCGATCCCACCGAAAAAGCCGCCGCCGCCGCCGAACCCGATGTCGTTCTTGGCGGCATAGCCTTCGACCGTGGCGATGGTTTCGGTGGTGCGCACGTTGGTGACGGAGAGCACGGTGTTGGCTTCGAGCTTGCGGCTGCGAATTCCGCCGATCAGGCCGCCGAAGGCACCGCCGATGAGGCCGCCGACCGCCGCCGCGCCGCCGCTACCCTGTGCATTGCCATTGGAGGCCTGCACCTCGGCGACGAGCACGTAGTCTGCCGCCTTGATCTGGTTCTGGCCGACGTTCGAGCGGCGCTGGAGGCCAAGGTTGTTGCCGATCTCGCGCTCGGTCTTGGCGGCATCGAGTCCGCTGCCGCGATCGACCAGATTGAAGCATCCCGAGCGCTGGACGATCACCTTGAGCAGCTTCTGCGGCGGAGCCAGGCTGAACTGGGTCCAGCCCCTGGGATCATCGCCATCGATGATCGAGATCGTGCCGAGCTTGCGCGTGCAATGAGGCACGTCGCTCACGGCCTGACGCTGAAGCTTTTCCGCATTCGAAGCCTTCGCCTGCCGGGGCTCTGCCATGACGGGCGTTGCCACGAGCGAAAGTGCTGCCGCCGACGCAATAAGGTTCTTCATCAAGTCCCCCCGGATCAGATACGAATCGCAAGCCTCAAGTCCATAGAATGTGCTTGCTTGCGCGATATGACAACGGCGGGTCTTCGCCTTTTTTCCCTGACGTGGCCAAATTGGACGCAAGATCAATTTGTTCTCGTCGCGCGAACCGCTGGGATCTTCTCTTGCGGTACGCGGGATTGGCTAGATATGCCGGTAGATCGCGCGCTCGTGCGAAAAGGCCTTGAAGCCGAAGTAGCCGTGATAGCTGCCAGTACCGCTCTGGTTCACGCCGCCGAAGGGCAGGTGGTTTTCGAGATAGTGCGAGAACACGCCGTTGATCGTCATGCCGCCCGATGAGGTGCGGCTGATGACTTTCTCGATATTGGCCTCGTCGTCCGAGTAGATATAGAGCGCCAGCGGCTTGTCGCGCCCGGCGATGTAGTCGATCGCCTGGTCGATCATCTCGTAGTTCATCACCGGCAGGACGGGGGCAAAAATTTCCTCCTGCAGGATCTTCATCTGCGGAGTGACGCCGGTGAGCAGGGTGGGGTGGATGGTGAGATCGCTCTCGTCCATCATGCCGCCGACGGCGACAGTCGCGCCTTGCGCCACGGCATCGTCGAACAGCGCTTTCACGCGGTTGAAGTTTGCCTGATTGACGATCTGGGCGATGCTGTCCTTCCGGATCGCGCCAGCCGCGTCATAGAGGTTCTTTGCGACATTGGCCTTGAAGCCTTCGACGAGCTGCGCCTGCTGTTCGTCGCGTACGAAGACATAGTCGGGGCAGATGCAGGCCTGTCCGCCGTTGAATTGCTTCGCGCCGGCGAGTTGGGCGGCGACCTTGTCGATATCCGCGCCGGAATCGAGGATGACGGGCGACTTGCCGCCGAGTTCGAGCGTGACGCTGGCGAGGTGCTTGGCGGCGGCAGCCATGACGATCTTTCCGACGCGGGTGCTGCCGGTGAAGAAAATATGGTTGAACGGCAGTTCGAGCAGCGCGGTAGCGACGCTGACATCGCCTTCGAACAGCGCGGCTTCACTTTCATCGAACGCTTCGGCGATGATCTTGGCGGCGACCTTGGCGGTGGCGGGGCACAGGTCCGTCAGCTTGACCACGGCGGTGTTGCCCGCCGCAACGGCAGCGGCAAGCGGCCCGAGCGCGAGGCCGAGCGGGAAATTCCACGGACCCAAGATCAGGCAGACCCCGCGCGCTTCATAGCGGATCTGCGCGCGGTCATTGGGGTTGAGTGAGGGGGTGACTTCGGTGGGGGCCATCCACGTATCGAGATTGTCGATATTGCGCTGGATATTGGCGGTGACGTTGAGCACTTCGGTGACGCGGATCTCGCCCTCGGGCTTGCGCGTGTCTTCGAGCACGGCGGCGACGATGGCATCGGCATGGGCCTCGACCGCAGCCTTCAGCCCGGCAAGCTTGGCCTTGCGCGCTTCGGCGCTGGAGGCCTTCACATTCCACTGGTTCGCCTGCTGGAGTTCGAAAATGCGGAGGAGATCGGCTGAGGTCGGGTTGGTCATGGTCTGTGGTGCCTGCGGGTTGCGTAGGGCCGGAGCGGCCGGGTTTGGATTGCCGAATGCGGTAGTCCAGCAGCATGGTCAATGTAAGGTGACCTAACGGACCGCTCTGTGCAACTATGGTGGACGTGGCGCGCGCGAAGACACATTCCATTGCGCCTTTGACGTCAAAGGGCCTCGGGTTTTCGCGAACACCCACGCCGCTCCAGAAGAGACTGGCCCAGCAGCGCATGGCTGGTCAGGTGCGCTGGCAAGCGGGTTGCTCTATTTATAGCCAATTCGGTTATTTGGTGGGCGCCGCTCCCGATGATAGCTGTTATGGAAACCGGCCCTAACGGATCAGCCATTGATCCGGAAAAATTGAGCGCTGGCGCCTTGAAAGGGAAGTGCGACATGATTGTGGGATTGGGTTCGCGGGCGAAAGCCATCAAGGCGGGGCTGGTTGCAGCGGCATGTGTTGTCTCGGTGGTCGGTGGTTCGGCTGCACAGGCAAACACCGTCATTTTTACAATCGACGACGGTGCCAGATCCGGTTCATTTGCGATCAATACACACGCCCTTCCCGGTTATTCCAGTCCGGGCCACAATGTCATCATGCCGATCATCGAAACTACCGGTGCCATAAGAGGTGATACTATGGTGCAGTTCTTTGCCGGTGGCGATTTCACGACAATTTATGACAATTTCCAATACCATGGGGGCCCGCAGCTTTACAGTGGCTCCGAACTTGCACCCAATTTTCTGCCGGGTGTCTATACCGGCTTCACCGGCGGCGCGACGGCAAACCCGACGTTGACGATCGCACCCCACGCGCCTGCGCCGATCGCCGGCGGAGGTATGTTCGCGGCACTGGCTGCGCTTGCTGGTCTTGCGCTTACCCGGCTGCGCAACCGCAAGGCCATCGGGCTCTTGGCCTGATCCTCGCGTAAAGGGGATTGTCGCAGCGCCTGACCATGCGGTCGGGCGCTGCGGTCGCCCTGTTTCAGGCGCTCATTAGGGGCGCGTGCTCAGCTCATCGACCACCCATGGCTCGCCACCAGCGACTGGCCGGTCAGCGCGTTGCTCGGGAACGCTGCGAAGAACAGCGCCAGCTCGGCAATATCCTCCACGGTGGTAAACTCGCCGTCGACCGTCTGGCCGAGCATGACTTTCTTGACGACCTCGTCCTCGCTGATGCCCAGTTCCTTGGCCTGTTCGGGGATCTGCTTGTCCACCAGAGGCGTGCGCACGAAGCCGGGGCAGATCACGTTGGAGCGCACGCCCTTGGGGCCGCCTTCCTTGGCGATGGTGCGGCACAGGCCGAGGAGGCCGTGCTTGGCAGTGACGTAGGCGCTCTTCAGCGGGCTCGCTTCCTTCGAATGGACCGAGCCCATGAACAGGATCGCGCCCGATCCCTGCTTGTACATATGCGGGATCACCGCCTTGCTGGTGAGAAACGCGCCGTCGAGGTGGATGGCGAGCATCTTCTTCCAGTCGGCAAAGGCGAAGGATTCGATCGGGTTGACGATCTGGATGCCGGCGTTGGAGACGAGCACATCGACCGTGCCCCAGGCCGCCACCACGGCGGCGACGCCGGCGTTCACTTGGTCCTCGTTCGTCACATCCATCGCTACGGCCATGGCGGAGGCGGCATGCTCGGCATTGATCGCATCGGCGGCGGTCTGCGCAGCTTCCAGCTTGAGATCGGCAATGGCGACTTTCGCCCCGGCCTTGGCGTAGCGGTGGGCGATGGCGAGGCCGATGCCGCTCGCGGCGCCGGTGACGATGGCGATCTTGTTGGTGAGGTCCATGGGGAGGCTCCTTGGGCTGGGTTCAGGCGAGATCGAGCGTGACGATGCCGCAATCCTGGATATTGCGGTTCTTCCAGCGTGGGCTGGCGAACGAGCGCTCGACGTCGCTGCGGCCCGATGTCCAGTGGCCGTCAATCGTGCCGCGCGAGAATTCGGAGTCCTTGCTGTGCGATTCGAAGCTTTCGCTGCGGTTGATGAGGTGGAGGATCGTCACCGGCCAATCGCAGGCGTGGCTGGTAAGTTCCACCAGATCGGGATCGGAGCGCAGCTCTTCGGGCAGGCGCATGGCAAGGCGGGCGGCGGCGGAGGTCATCGCTTCAAGCCGGGTTTGCAGATCAGTGTTGAGGCGGGTACGGCTGGAGAAGCGGATGTCCTTCTCGCGCTGGATCGCCTCGCCCAGCGAGCGCGGCATCATCCCGCGCGCGCTGAACAGATCGACCTGGAAGACCAGCAGCGGCGAAGTGCCGGCGCGGTTGTCGAGCACATATTCGAGCGGCGTGTTGGAAACGATGCCGCCGTCCCAATAGGGCTCGCCATCGATCATCACTGCGGGAAAGCCGGGCGGCAGCGCGCCGCTGGCCATGATGTGCTCGGGGCCGATCAGGCGCTCGCGGTTGTCGAAATAGGTGAAGTTGCCTGTGAGCACGTTCACCGCACCGACGCTGAAGCGCATCGGGCCGTTATTGAGCAGGTCGAAGTCGACAAGTTCGAGCAGCGTATCGCGCAAGGGGGCAGTATCGTAAAGGCTGGTGGCTTCGGGCGAGCCGGGGAGGGCAAGCCAGGAGGGCATGAGGCGCGGTTCGAAAAAGCCAGGGATGCCGGTCATCGCGACCACCCCGGCAGCAGCTTCGTTGAACAGGCGGCGGCCCCAGCCATCGGCAAAGGGCGAGGGATAGGGCACGCGTGACGACGCACGGTCCCAGAAGGCGCGCAGCGCTTCGAGGCGGCGCTCAGGCAGATTGCCGGCGATGAGCGCGGCGTTAATCGCACCGATCGAGATGCCCGCGACCCAAGAGGGTTCATGCCCCGCGGCGGCCAGCGCCTCGAACACGCCGGCCTGATAAGCGCCGAGCGCGCCGCCGCCCTGGAGCACGAGCACGTTGGCTTCGGCGGGAAGCGAAGGGGTGGTGGTCTTGGTGACAGCCATGCCGCGTGATCCTTGTCGCGCCAATATTGCGCCCTGATTGCGCCTCGCCTGCCCCCACTGCCTTTTGTGCGCTGCAGCGCAGGCTTGGCAAGCCCCGATTGCACCGGAGTTCGGGCCGGATCTGCAAAAGGTTATGCCGGGGCGGCGGAAGCCTCCCTTTTCTTTCAGTCATGAGGGGCCTACATGGCCATGACCATGGTCCGTCCCACCCCGCCCGCCTTCGACAAGAAGAAGATCGTTGCCGAAAACCGCCGCGCGCGCTTCGAGTACTTTATCGAGGACGTCTACGAGGCGGGGATCGCGTTGACCGGCACCGAGGTGAAGTCCTTGCGCTTTGGCGAAGGTTCGATCGCGGAGAGCTATGCCGAAGTGAAGAACGGCGAAGTCTGGCTGGTCAATTCGAACGTGCCCGAATTCAGTCACGGCAACCGCTTCAACCACGAGCCCAAACGGCCACGCAAGCTGCTGCTGAAGGAGCGCGAGATCGCCCGCTTCACCGGCGCGGTCGAGCGCAAGGGCATGACGCTGGTGCCACTCTCGGTCTATTTCAACGGTCGGGGCCGCGCCAAGGTCGAGCTGGCGCTCGCCAAGGGCAAGAACAACGCGGACAAGCGCGCGACGGTCAAGGACCGCGACTGGCAGCGTGACAAGGCGCGCATCATGCGCGAACATGGCTGATGGCGCGTTCGAGGCGGGATGATCCCAGCGGCATGATCGCGCGGATTGCCCGCCCGGCGCGGCAGGCATGAGCGTCAATACCCTGACCGCGGATGGCACCGGCTCCGGCGAGGCGCGCTGGCGTGAACGGCTGACCGTGGCGTTCGCCGTCGCGGTGAGCGCGGTGCTGCTCTGGGTTGCCTCTGGACAGGTCTTGGCGGCGCTGGCCTATGCGTTCGGCGTTGGCAGCCTTGCGATAGCGCTGGGATATGCCGTGCGACCTCGCGTGGCGGCAGAGGCGAGCGACTTTGCGCCGCCCGACTGGTCCGTCACCCATGCCGCGATCGAGCGGGGGGAGGAAGCTACCGCGATCATTGACCGCGCCGGAAGGCTGACTTGCGCCAACGCGCGCTTTGCCGATTGCTTCGGTATCGGTACGGCGCCGCCCCGCCTCGGGCTCGACGGCGCACAGAACGAAGCGCTCGAAAATGCCGCGCGCGCCGCGTGGCGCGACGGGCAGACCCTGATCGAGCCGGTCACGGCGAGCGGGCGCGAATGGCGGCTCGAGATCGAGCGGGCAGGCCGCGGGCAGGATTTCCTGATCTGGCGCTTTGCCCCGCTGGTCCGCCGCGATCCGCTGCAGGACGTGATCGGCCACGTGCGCGGCAAGGTCGGCCAGGCGCTTGGCCGCGAAGGCATCCAGATCGCCGCCGTCGCGCCTGACGGGCAGATCCACGCGGCCAATGCGCTGTTCGCCGTGCGCGCGACGGGAGAGGCCGAAGCGGATGTCGCGGGCACCGATTTCGTTGGCTACTTCAGCGCCGACGAGCAGGAGCGCATTTTCTACGCGCGCGAAGGCACGCGCGGGGCTTCGGTGCGCATGCTCCACGTGCCGATTGCCGATCCCGAAGCGGTCGCGGTGGGCTCTGCGGCGGCCGACCCGGCGCAGACAGCGTCACTGTTCCTTCTCGTCGACAACCAGGGCGGCGTGGGCGACACGCGCACCGGCATCCCGCAGGTCGAGGCGCTACTCGCGCGGCTGCCGCTGGGGCTCGCCATGACCGACCGCGACGGGCGGTTCCTGTTTGCCAACAAAGCCTTCCTGCGCGCGGCCGGGCATGACGAGAGCGGGCCGCCGCCTTATCCGTCAGACCTCGTGATCCGCGAGGACAAGGGCGCGCTCGCCGATGCGGTGCGCCGCTTTGCTCAAGGAGCTGGCGGCGCGGGCGACGTGGCGGTGCGGCTGCGCGCGGCGCCCGAGGACCCGGTTTCGCTCAGCCTTGCCGGCGTGCGCGGGCTGGGCGAAGGCGCGGTGATCCTCAGCCTCAAGGATTCGTCGGAAGAAACCCGGCTCAAGCGCGAAATCGCGCAAGCGACCAAGATGCAGGCGGTCGGCCAGTTGGCGGGCGGCGTCGCGCACGATTTCAACAACGTGCTCACCGCGATCATCGGCTACTGCGATCTCATGCTGATGCGCCATACGCCGGGCGACAGCGACTATGATGATATCCAGCAGATCCGCGCCAATTCGAACCGGGCGGCGAGTCTGACGCGCCAGCTCCTCGCCTTCTCGCGCCAGCAGACGCTGCGCCCCGAAGTGCTGCAATTGCCCGACGTGGTGGCGGAGATTTCCACGCTGCTCAAACGCCTGCTCGGCGAGAAGATCCTGCTCGAAGTGACGCATGACCGCGGCCTTGGCCTCGTCCGCGCCGACCCGGTGCAGCTCGAGCAGGTGCTCCTCAACCTCGCGGTTAATGCGCGCGATGCGATGACCGGCAACGGCAGCTTGGGCGGCATTCCGGCGACCAAGGGCGGCGGCGTGCTGCGGCTCAAGACCAGGAAGGTGACCGCGGCTGACGTCCGCGCGATGAAGAGCGAGATTCTCCCCATCGGCGATTATACCGCGCTGGTCGTCGAGGATACTGGCCACGGCATTCCGCCCGCCCAGATCGGCAAGATCTTCGAGCCGTTCTTCACCACAAAGGAGAAAGGCAAAGGCACCGGCCTTGGCCTCTCGACCGTCTACGGCATCGTCAAGCAATCGGGCGGTTTCATCTTCGCCGAGAGCGAGGTGGGCAAGGGCACGCGCTTCTCGATCTACCTGCCCGTCCATTTGCCCGATGCTGCCGATGTTGCCGAAGCGGCGGCGGCGGCCTCTGCGGCGAAGTTGCCGGCGCCGCGCAAGCAATGGTCAGGCGGCGGGCGCGTGCTGCTGGTGGAGGATGAGGACACCGTCCGCGCTGTCGCCGAACGCGCGCTGGCGCGGCAGGGTTATGAGGTGACGACCGCCAGTGACGGCGAGGACGGTCTCGAGGCCCTGGGCCGTGCGATCACGGCGGGCGAGGAATTCGATCTCGTGGTCTCGGACGTCGTCATGCCGAGCATGGACGGCCCCGCCATGGCGCGCGAAGTCCGCGCGCTGCGTCCCGAATTGCCGGTGCTGTTCATGTCTGGCTATGCCGAGGAGCAGCTGCGGCGCGAGATCGACATCCCCAACATGTACTTCCTCGCCAAGCCATTCAGCGTGGCGCAGATCTGCACGGCGGTGGAGGATGTGCTGAAGCGGCGTTGAGCTGGCAGTTAAGTGGCCTCAGGGAAGCGGATCGAACGCCGGGATTGGTTGGTCTTTCCACGCCTTGGCCACCACTGCGAGGTTATTGGCGTGCGCGTCGCGGTAGGGCCACCACAGGCTGACATCGCCGCGATTCACCGCAGCGGCGACGAAACTGGCAAGTGGCTGCTTCTGGAAATCGGGGTCGTGCGAATGCTCGACCAGCGCGCGGATATAGGCGCGCGTTGCATCGATCAGGCCCAGGCCATAGCCGCCTGCCGCGATCACCGCGGGATTGCCATGATTGGGCAGGATCTTCGTGAAACCCCAGCCGAGCATCGCGCCGAGGTTGCGGTATTGCTGCGGGATCGATTGCGGCTCGGCAACAAACGTTGCGGTGTCTTCCAGCGTGTCTCCGGCCAGCAGCAGCTTGTCATCCGGCAATTCGATGACGAGGCCGTCAGCAGAATGGATGGCGATGGGGCGCAGCAGAACACGCACTTTGCCGATCATGATCGTCGTATCAGACCCGATGCCGAGATCGGGAAGCGCCAGCGGCTTGATCGCGGGCGGACCTTCCTCTGTTCCCGCCTCGATCGCCTCGCGCTTCGTCGCAAGTTTGGCGCGCGTGCCTTCGCTCGCGATCCGCAGGCTATCGGCATAGACCGCGTTGCCGCCGATGTGATCGAGATGCCAGTGGCTGTTGACCAGCACGAAGCGGCGCACGCCCGCTTTCGCCAGCCATGCACGCACCCACTGCGCCGAGGCGGTATCGGTGAAGCTGTCATAGACCAACGCGGTGTCGCCATCGCGGATCGCATAAGTTGCTACGCCGACGAAAATGGCGCCAAGATCGGGCCATTGGCGCGGGCCTGGCGGGACCGAGGCCTCGGCGGGCCGGCCCTGGTAAAAGGCGGTCAGATGATCGTTGATCGGCAAGGCGCGCACGGCATGGGCGGCATCCTGCGCGGCGGCGGGAGAGGCGAGCGCGAGGCTCGATGCGGCAAGTGCGAAGGACGCCACAGACTTCATCGATTTCCCCCCGGCCAACCGGCCTCTGTCGCGACTTGTGCGATGCAGCATAGATTAGTGCCGGTTGGCGCGCTGTCAATCTAACGCAGCGGTCTGGCGCGTGGCCCTTCGCTGATCCTGCGTCCGCGTGGTAAGATAGAGACGGCGCGATTCGGAAAAGATTGGTAAAACATGCGTTTATCATCCGTTTTGGTTCTGCTTTTGGCAGGGCTTTCACCGCTCTGTGCCGTTTCGGCCACGGCCGGCGAGGTCCCTAGGCGCATCTACATCGCGCCTGATGATCACACCGACTACTTGTGGGCGGCGACGGCGGAAGCCTATTCGAACTACTTCCCGCGCGCGCTCGACGCCTATCTCGACCAGATAGATGCCACTGCGACACTTCCGGCGGACCAGCAGGCGCGCTGGAACACCGATGGCTCGCTGTGGATGTGGGAATATGAGCGCCAGCGCACCCCGGCGCAGATGCAGCGGCTGATGAACCGCGTGCGCGACGGGCATATCTCTATGCCGCTCAACACGCTGGTCGAGGTGCGCGGGGCGATGCCGCTCGAGGCGCAGCTGCGCGACATGTACTACGCCGGGCGACTGGAGCGCCGCTTTGGCCTGCGCTTTGCGCTGGGCATTGCGATGGAGAACCAGACGCAGCCGCTGGGGCTGGGCTCTGTTTTTGCGGGCGCCGGTGCGCGCTACAGCTGGAAGGGCGTCTGTGCCTGCGCGACGCAAGTGAGTGCCTCGGGCCTGCGGCTCAGGCCGGCCTACTGGTGGACCGGCCCGGATGGCTCGCGCCTGCTGACCAAGTGGATGTCGCTGGAGCACAAGCTGCCCTCGGCGATCGATGGGAACGGCAATGAGGGCCCCGGCGGCTATGCCGAGGCGCGCTACCCGCGCGAAGTGATACCTTTCGTCAGCAGCGACACGACGTTCCGCAGCCACTGGCCTTATGACGTGATCGGCCTTGTCGGGCAGGGCTGGGACGATGCCGAGAAGATCGTGCCGTTAAGCGACCGGACCAACAGCTTTCCTGCCGTGGCGAAAGACCTGTCGGACGCCTCGCGCCGCGTGATCGTCTCCAATACGGAAGACTTTTTCCGCGATTTCGAGAAGACTTATGGCGCCGGGCTGCCTTCGGAGCAGGTCAGCTACGGCAACGAGTGGGAACTCGCTGTGGCCGCGCTTGCCGAGAAATCCGCGCGGGTGCGCCGCGCGGTCGAAAAGCTGCGCAGCGCCGAGGCCCTGGCGACCGTGGTCGCGTTGCAGGACGCGAGTTTCCTGGCCGGCCGCGAGACGGCTCGCGATGCGGCGTGGCGCGCGATGGGGCTCTATTTCGAGCACGATATCGTTGGCGGGGGGTATGTCGGCGATGGTCCGCGCCTTGTCTTCCAGGAAGCGCAGGCCGCCGCGATCGAGCGCTATGTCGATACATTGCTCGCCGATGCGACGGCGCGGATGAGCCAGCTTGTTTCGGCGGGCACAGCGGGCAAGCGCTTCTTCGTGTTCAATCCGCTGGGCTTTGCCCGCACCGCGCCCGCCGAGGTGGCGTATCCTGGCACAGGGCCGTTCAGCGTGGTGATGGCGGGATCGGCCAGCCCGGTGCCGGCCGAAGCGGTGGGATCGGGCGCGGGGCGGCGAATCCGTTTCCTGGCGGCTTCGGTGCCCTCGATCGGCTACCGGCTCTACGAGGTGCGCGATGCGGCGCCCTCATCGGTGCTGCCTGCTACTGCGCGCCTAGAGGGCGGGGTCCTGATTACTTCGCGCTACCGCATCGTCTTGGACGGGCGGGGGGCGATCCAGTCGCTGGTCGAGCTGGGGCGGAGCGGACGCGAATGGGTGCGCCCAGACGGTGGCCGTGCGCTCAACGATCTGGGCGAGGGGACTGGCACTGTCGTGCTCGAATCGAACGGGCCCGTATCGGCCACGCTGCGTGCCGATATCGCAGGGCCGCAGCCGCGCACCGTGCGGCTCACAGTCTATGCCGGTTCAGGGCGGATCGATCTGGAGAACCGCATCGCGGGTGGCTTCGATGATCTCAAGACCTACAGCTTCCCCTTCGCGATCGACAAGCCATTGGTGCGGCACGAGGAAGTGGGCGCGGTGATCCCCGCGCGGCAGGCCGATAGCGGCGGATTGAGCACGCGGACGCAGAACGCGCTCTATGAATGGCTGACGCTGGGCCACTTTGCCGACATGACGGCGGGAACGGGCCGGGAAGGAATCACCCTGTCCAACAGCGATGCCTACTTCATGCGGCTGGGCGCCTCGGATCCGCATCAGCTCGATACCGTAACCCCGCGGATCGATGTGCTGGCGGGCGGCCGGATCAACGGGCTCGGCCTGCCGTCGCAGGGCGGGGACGCGCAGTTCCTCCATCGCTTCGCGCTGCTGCCGCATGCGGTCTACAATCAGGCGCAGGCGATGCGTTTCGCGTTGGACGCCCAGAACCCGCTGGTGACCGGCGCGGCAACCGGAGCGGCACGCGGTGCACCGCTGGCTTCGCTGGCCTGGAGCCTGCTGGCACCTACCTCCCCCACGGCGCTGGTCTGGGCGGTCAAGCCGGCGGAGGAAGGGATCGCGTCAGGGGTGATCGTGCGGCTGTGGAACCAGAGCGCACAGTCTGTTCCGGGGGGCCTGCGGTTGCAGCAGCGCTATGCAGGGGCCGCGATCCAGCGTACGACGAGCATCGAGACCGATGTCGCCGCGGACGATCCGGTCGCGCTGCCCGATCCAGCCGCGCTGCGCGGGAATCAGATCGGAACGTTCCGAATCAAGCTTCCCCAATAAAAATTTGCTCCGTTTATGCGGAATTTGCCGCCCACGCTCCCCAAGGGCGCGCGGTCCTGCGGAAATTTCTCAGTATTATCCGCGATGTAGTGTCGTTTCCCGCCAATCTGGCGCAGATCATCGTTCCCCTCTTGTTCCATCGGAACAAAATGGGTACAAGGCTAGTGTTGACGGTTCATGTCAGCCATCTCTAGCAAGGGGAAACAAGCCATGGCGGCGCAGTTGAAGCTTATCCAGGAAGGCAAAGACAAGAACATGGATCGTCAGAAAGCGCTCGATGCAGCGCTCGCGCAGATTGACAAGGCCTTCGGCAAGGGCTCGGCCATGCGGCTGGGCTCGAAGGAAACGATGCAGGTCGAGGCGATTTCGACCGGCTCGCTCGGGCTCGATATCGCGCTCGGCGTCGGCGGCTTGCCGCGTGGCCGCGTGATCGAGATCTACGGGCCGGAAAGCTCAGGGAAAACAACGCTCGCGCTCCACGTGATCGCCGAGGCCCAGAAGGGCGGCGGCACTGCGGCTTTCGTTGATGCCGAACACGCGCTCGATCCGGTTTACGCCAAGAAGCTGGGCGTAAACATCAATGAGCTCATCGTCTCGCAGCCCGATACGGGCGAACAGGCGCTGGAGATTGTCGATACGCTGGTGCGCTCCAATGCGATCGACGTGCTGGTAGTCGATTCGGTCGCCGCGCTGGTTCCGCGTGCCGAGATTGAGGGCGAGATGGGGGACAGCCACGTCGGCCTCCAGGCGCGCCTCATGTCGCAAAGCTTGCGCAAGCTGACCGGCTCGATCAGCCGCTCGCGCTGCATGGTGATCTTCATCAACCAGCTGCGCATGAAGATCGGCGTGATGTACGGCAACCCGGAGACGACGACGGGCGGTAATGCGCTCAAGTTCTACGCCTCGGTCCGCCTCGATATCCGCCGCACCGGCCAGATCAAGGACCGCGACGATATCGTCGGCAACGCCACCCGCGTGAAGGTCGTCAAGAACAAGGTTGCCCCGCCGTTCAAGCAGGTCGAGTTCGACATCATGTACGGCGAGGGCATTTCGAAGATCGGCGAGATTCTCGATCTCGGCGTCAAGGCCGGCATCGTCGAGAAGTCGGGCGCCTGGTTCAGCTACGATTCGATCCGGATCGGGCAGGGCCGCGAGAACGCCAAGACGTATTTGCGCGAACACAAGGAACTTTGCGACCGGTTGGAAGCCGCGATCCGCGGCCAGACCGACAAGGTCGCCGAAGGGCTGATGGCGGGTCCGGACGCGGACGACGACATCTGATCCTTCAGGCGGCGGGGCACCCCGGTCCCCCCCAACTCCGCTGCCAGTCCAAAGACCGGCGCGTTCCCCGGAAGGAACGCGCCGGTTTTGGTTTTGGGGCGCGGGGCCACACCCCTGAGGGACCTCGGCGAGTGTTGCCTGACTATCATGGCCTCGCCTCCACCAGACGCTTTCGTGCCGCGGAGAAAACACCTAGCGTAGACACAACAACCGGCATCGGCCGGACCTTGCCGAAAGGAAATTCCATGTCGATCATCCTCCACCACCTCAACAACAGCCGGTCGCAGCGCATTCTCTGGCTGCTCGAGGAACTGGGCGTTCCTTATGACCTCAAGATCTACCAGCGCGATGCGGTGACCAACCTTGCACCGGCGGAGCTGAAAGCAGTGCACCCGCTCGGCAAGTCGCCGCTGCTCGAGGTCGATGGCCGGGTGATCGAGGAATCAGCGGCGATCGTGCAGTACTTGTGTGACACGCTCGGCGACGGAAAATGGCAGCCCGCACCGGGCACCGACGACTCGCTGCGCCACAACGAGTTGATGCACTTTGCCGAGGGCTCGGCGATGACGCCGATCCTGCTCAACCTTTATGTCTCGCGCCTCGGTGAGGCTGGTGCACCGCTGCACGAGCGCATCCACGAGCAGCTCGCCGCCCACTTCGGCTATCTCGAACAGATCCTGCGTCCTTCGGGCCACTTCATCGGCGATGACTGGACCGGCGCGGATGTCATGCTGAGCTTTCCCGCCGAAGTTGTGGTGATGCAAGGCATGAGCGACGCTTATCCGAAGCTTGCGGCCTTCGTCGGGGCGATCCATGCACGGCCCGCTTGGCAGGCGGCGCGCGCCAAGGGTGGTCCCTATTTCGCGACCTGACCGATTTTGCCGCATTAACGCTTGCCGGGCGGGGCACCGAGGCATAGCCTCTTTGCCATGACGGGTGCGCAAGATTGGCAGGGCCGGGTCGGCCA
Organism: uncultured Sphingomonadales bacterium; assembly: GCA_903834285.1. Taxonomy (GTDB): domain Bacteria; phylum Pseudomonadota; class Alphaproteobacteria; order Sphingomonadales; family Sphingomonadaceae; genus Novosphingobium. The sequence continues at coordinate 29,599 of CAILIO010000354.1, forward strand.
GAATTGGGCGGCAGAGTGGGAGCGGACCGACCGCAGCTTTGCCGCGCTTACGCCGCACCTCCTTGCGGCAATTGCTGCCAAGCCCGGCACAAGGGTTATCGATGTGGGCTGCGGCGCGGGTGAGCTTTCTCTTGCCGTCGCTGCTGCACGGCCCGATGCGCAGGTCACCGGCATCGATATCTCCGGCGAGCTGGTCGAGGCGGCGCGCAGCCGCGCGGCTGGCCTTGCCAATCTCGGGTTCACGGTGGCGGATGCGGCCGAATGGCAGGCCGGTGGCGCGCCGCCCGATCTCTATGTTTCGCGACACGGAGTGATGTTCTTTACCGATCCGCCGGCCACTTTCTCACACCTCTCCGCCAGCGCCGCACCCGGCGCGCGCATGGTGTTCTCCTGCTTCCGGCCAGCTGCGGAAAATCCTTGGGCGATGGACATTGCGCTCATGCTGCCGCCGGGCAAGCCCGGGCCGGCGGTTGATTTTCCACCTGGACCCTTTTCCTTTGCCGATCCCGATCATGTACGGCGCTGCCTCAAGGGCTGGCGCGACATCCAGTTCCAGCCGCTCGATTTTGCCTATGTCGCGGGATATGGCACCAATCCAGTTGCTGATGCGCTGTCTTTCTTCAGCCGGATCGGCCCGGCCGCTGCGGCGATCCGCACGCTGCCTGATCAGGCGCGCGCCGCGTTCGAACGGGGCCTGCTCGAACTCGTGCAGTCGCGCCACGTTGGCGGCCGGGTGTGCTTTCCAGCCGCAGCCTGGCTGGTGACGGCCACCGCCGACAACCGGTAGAGGCCTGCCACATGGGGACAAGCGCGCGGCATTAGCTGAAACGTGCTTGTTCCGCGCCGAGGCCTCGCCTAATCGGCTTTTCATGACTTCGACCAACGAAATCCGCCGGTCCTTCCTCGACTACTTCGGCGCTGCCGGGCACGAGATTGTGCCCTCCGCGCCGCTGGTGCCGTTCAACGACCCGACGCTCATGTTCACCAATGCGGGCATGGTCCCGTTCAAGAACGTGTTCACGGGGCTTGAAACGCGCGCCACCAAGCGCGCGACGTCGTCGCAAAAGTGCGTTCGCGCAGGCGGCAAGCACAACGATCTCGACAATGTCGGCTACACAGCGCGGCACCACACCTTCTTCGAGATGCTCGGCAATTTCTCGTTCGGCGACTACTTCAAGGATCAGGCGATCACCCATGCCTGGACCCTGCTGACGCGCGAGTGGGGGCTGCCCAAGGACAAGCTGCTCGTCACCGTCTACCATACCGATGACGAAGCGTTCGGCTTGTGGAAGAAGATCGCGGGCCTTTCGGACGACCGCATCATCCGGATCCCGACCTCGGACAACTTCTGGTCAATGGGCGATACGGGCCCCTGCGGGCCGTGCTCGGAAATCTTTTACGATCACGGCGAGCATATCTTCGGCGGGCCGCCGGGATCGCCCGACGAGGACGGCGACCGTTTCATCGAGATCTGGAACCTCGTGTTCATGCAGTTCGAGCAGACTGCCGATGGCACCCGCTCAAACCTGCCGAGCCCCAGCATCGATACCGGCATGGGCATCGAGCGCGTTGCGGCGGTGTTGCAGGGTCAGCACGACAACTACGACACCGACACTTTCCGCGCACTGATCGCAGCCTCGGAAAGCCTGACGGCGACCACGGCTGAAGGCGAACGCCGCGCCAGCCACCGCGTGATCGCGGACCATTTGCGCTCCTCCAGCTTCCTGCTGGCGGACGGCGTGCTGCCTTCGAACGAAGGGCGCGGCTATGTGCTGCGGCGGATCATGCGCCGCGCCATGCGCCATGCGCATCTGCTGGGCGCCAAGGAGCCCCTGATGCACCGTCTGGTGGGTTCACTGGTAACCGAGATGGGCCAGGCGTTCCCCGAGCTGGGCCGCGCGCAGCCGCTGGTCGAAGAGACTTTGCTGCGCGAGGAAGTGCAGTTCCGCCGCACGCTCGCCAACGGGCTGCGTCTGCTCGACGAGGAAGCCGGCGATCTGGGCGAGGGCGACAGCCTGCCCGGCGAAACGGCGTTCAAGCTCTATGACACCTTTGGCTTCCCCTACGACCTGACCGAGGATGCGCTGCGCGCGCGCGGCATTTCGGTGGACCGCGCCGGCTTCGAGGCGGCGATGGCGCAGCAGAAGGCGGCGGCGCGCGCGGCGTGGAAGGGCTCCGGCCAGACAGCCGACAGCGAAGTGTGGTTCGACATTGCCGAGCGCGAAGGCGCCACCGAGTTCACAGGCTATACCGCGAACATCGGCGAGGGCGTGGTCGTCGCGCTGGTGAAGGACGGCAAGGAAGTGGCCGAGGCCCATGCCGGCGAGGCGGTGACCGTGCTGACCAACCAGACGCCGTTCTACGGCGAAAGCGGCGGTCAGATGGGCGATGCCGGCACGATCA
>CAILIO010000355.1 GCA_903834285.1 uncultured Sphingomonadales bacterium
GCGCCCAGCAGCAGCAGCGCAACCAGCGCAAAGCTCTGCGTCAGACTCTCACGCGGAAGCTTGAGGGAAGTCGTGCGACGTTTCATCAAATCGACAGAATCACACTTGCCCCGCGGATTCAACCGGAAAAGCACAAATCCGGCACAAGCCCTAACCACTTTGCCGGTCAGGCGCCGGTCGATCTGGCCCCGCAAGCCTTGCTGGGATAGGGCAGCGGACAAGATCAACAGGCAGACCGGACCTATGATGACAGATACGCCGCCCTTTGCAGGAAAGCTTGAACCCGCCGCCGATCCGGCCTGGGCGGGATGGTATCACTGGGCGGGCAACGATCCCTTCGAGGACGATGTCGGCCCGTTCTACGTTCGCCGCGACGACCAGGGCGTGGTCACCGGCTTCCGCCCGGCCGAAAAGAACTGCAACGCGCACGGCAGCATCCACGGCGGCTGCTTGATGACCTTCGGCGATTTCTCGCTGTTCATGATCGCGAGCGCCACCGGCGAGGAAATGAGCGGCGTGACCGTGACCTTCAACGCCGAATTCGTCGGCCCGGCGCACGCGGGCCAGATGCTCGAAGCGCGCGGCGAAGTGATCCGCGCAGGGCGCAGCCTGGTCTTTGCACGCGGGGTAATCACCGCCGACGGCGAGCCAGCCCTCGCGTTCTCCGGCACCTTCAAGCGCATTCGCGCGCGCTGACCGGACGGGAAGGAGGACAGCGCCCTCCCCCCGGACCCGTTCAGCCGATGCGCTTGCCGGTCATCGGGAAGCTGCCGAACATGCCGGCGGTGACGGTGCCGCTCAGTTCGTCACCCTCGATCGTTACCTTGCAATCGAGCTTCATCGGCATCGGCACGGTAATGTCGCTCGACCAGCTGATAGTGTTGCCATCAACGGTGCCGCCGCTGATCGCCATGTTGCCCATCGGCCCGGAATTGCTGCCGCTGAAGCTGTCCCCATCGACTTCGACGGTGAGGATCGAGGTTTGATCGCCCATCGGCGAACGGGTCACGCATTCATATTTGCCGGCAACAGACATGGAACTCTCCCTTGTGTTTCGGGCAGCAAGGAACCACGCTGCCTACAACGATGTCAATAGGATTGGTCCGGCAAGGACTGTTGACCTGCAGAGCACAAGGCCTGACAACCCGCCGGTGACCTCTCCACACCCCGCCTCGATCATGCACGACGGCTTCCTGCTGCTGGGATTTGCACTCGCGTTCGTGCTGCTCTTCCGCCGCCTCGGCCTCGGCGCAACGCTGGGCTATCTGGTTGCAGGCGCGGTGCTGGGGCCCTTTGTCCTGAACATGGTCGGCGATGCCGAACAGAAGCTTGGCTTTGCCGAGCTTGGCATCACGCTGCTGCTGTTCCTCGTCGGGCTAGAGCTCGATCCTTCCAAACTGTGGAAAATGAAGCGCGATATCCTGGGATTTGGCCTGTTGCAGGTCTCGATTTCGGGACTGGCGCTGGCCGGGGCGATCATGCTGACGACCAATTTTTCGCCCGCAGCGGCGCTCGCGCTGGGCCTGCCGCTGGCGCTTTCGTCGACGGCGCAGGTCTTGCCGATGTTGCAGTCGTCCGGGCGCCTCAAGACCCGCTTTGGCGAGCGCGCCTTCTCGATCCTGCTGTTCCAGGATCTCTCGATCATCCCCCTGATCACCATCATCACCGCGCTGAGCCGCAATCCGGCTGATCTGGGCGGGCCGCCGGGCTGGCTGCTCGCTCTTGAAACGGTCGGAGCGATTGCGGGCCTCGTTGCGGCGGGGCGCTTCCTTATCCGCCCGCTGTTCCGCCTGATCGGCAATCTGGGCGAACGCGAGATGTTCATTGTCGCGGCGCTCTTTACCGTGATGGCTTCCGGTGCCGTCATGGAGCTGCTCGGCCTCTCGACCGCGCTCGGCGCCTTTATCGCCGGGGTCATGCTGGCCGACAGCCCCTATCGCCACGAGCTCGAAGCCGACGTCGAACCGTTCCGCTCGATCCTGCTCGGCCTGTTCTTCCTTGCCGTCGGCATGATGCTCGATCTGGGCGCCATCGCGCGCGATCCGGTCTTCGTCATCTCGATGGCGCTGATGCTGATCACGGTGAAAGCCGCGGTCATGTTCGGCCTCGCGCGGCTGTTCGGCGTTCCCTGGCGCGGTGCGCTGGCGCTGGGCCTCCTGCTCAGCCAGGGCGGCGAATTCGGCTTCGTGCTCTTCACGCAGGCGAGCCATGCCCTGCTCATCGCGCCGGAGGCGGCCAGCCTGTTCGGAGCGGTCGTCACGCTCTCGATGGCGACCACGCCGTTCCTCATGATGGCCACCCGCCGCTTCCGCGCCGAGCCCGTGCCCAAGACCGCCGCCACCCGCGAAGGCCCCAGCAACGATGGCGCCAATGCGCTGATCGTCGGCTATGGACGCTTTGGGCAGGCTGTGGGCCAGGTCCTCCAAGCGGCCGGGATCACGGTCACCCTGATCGATACCGATGTCGAGATGATCGATGTTGCCGGTACTTTCGGCGCCAAAGTCTACTTCGGCGACGGCACGAGGATCGACATGCTCCGCCAGGCTGGCGCCGCCGAGGCCGAGATGATCCTGTTCTGTATCGACGGGGATCAGCTCGATGCCCCCATGCTGGCCGCGGTACACGAAGCCTTCCCGCGCGCCGCGGTCTTTGTCCGCGCCTTCGATCGCCGCGCAATGATCAAGCTGCGCGATGCCCCGATCACGCTGATCATGCGCGAAACCTTCGAATCCGCCATCGCCATGGCCCGCGCCGCGCTCGACAACGCCGGTCTCAGCAACGAAGCGATCACCCGCGCAGAGACCCTGTTCCGCGCGCGTGACATAGAGCGGTTGACGCTGCAGATCGAAGCTGGTGATCCGCGCGCCGCCCGCGACCGCATCCTGACCGCACCCGAACCCCAGGAAGTGGACGGCGAACCGGGCTAAGTATTTGCACTTGCATGGACTTTTTCATGCCATCGCATCATTCTTGTCGATGCAACCGCATGGGATTTTCCATGCTTCAGCATCGAAAGGCTCGCCTGCCATGGCCATGCCCGCCGCAACGACCCTGCTGGCCTGGACCCGCTTGCTCCGCGCCGCAGATCTGGCCAGCCAGCACTGCGCCGCAAGCCTACGCTCGCTCGGCCTGCCGCCGCCCGAATGGTATGATGTTCTGCTCGCCATCGAGCGCAGCGGTGCGCAGCGCCCGCGCGACTTGCAGGTCGCGCTGGGCACCGAGCAATATGCCCTGTCGCGCCTCGTTGATCGCATGGTCAGGGCCGGCCTGCTGAACCGGGTGCCCTGCCCCGATGATGCGCGCGGCCACACGCTGCACCTGACCATCGAAGGCCGGGCCATGCGCGCCGCGATGTGGCCGGTTTACGCCCAAGCTATCGAAGCCGCGTTCGGGTCGCGGGTCGAGGAAGAGGACCGCGTCGCGCTGGCCCGCCTGCTCGCTCCGCTGGCCAAACCGATCAGCGCGTGACGGTCGCCGCCATCAACTGCAACACCTGCGCCTCACTGACGACCTCGGCATACTTGGCCTGAAGATCGAACAAATTGGCCTCGTGCGGCCCTGCATGCCGGTCCCCGCAGGCATCGCGCACCACAAAGGGCAGGAAACCATTCTGGCACGCATCAAGTGCCGTCGCGCGCACGCAGCCCGAAGTCGAGACACCGGCAATCACCAGCGTATCAACGCCAAGTGAGGTCAGTGTCGCGGCCAGATGCGTTGCAAAAAACGCCGAGGCATAGCGCTTGGTGATCACGAAATCGCCTGCGTCAGGGCTCAGTGCAGCCGGGAAGGCACCGAGCGGCGAGCCCGTCTGGAACACAGCCAAGGCGGGCACCTTGCGATAAAACACCCCGCCATCCGCCCCGCCGGGCTGGTATTCCACATTGGTGAAAATCACCGGCGCGCCGCAGTCCCGCGCTGCCGCGACAAGCCGCACCGCGCTCGCCACCGCATCCTCGACGCCCGCATAGAGCGGCGAGCCCGGCTGCAGGTAGGCCTCGACCATGTCGATCACGATCACCGCGGGGCGCTTGCCGAACGGCAGCGAACGGTCAAAGGCTCCGGCGTAATTGCCGGAAAGGTCCGCCTCGCCGCGCGCCATCAGATCACCCCGCCTGCTGCCAGTTCAGCCAGTTCCGCTTCGCTCATGCCCAGCAGCCCGCCATAGATTTCGGCATTGTGCTGGCCGACCGTGGCAGGCGCCGGACGGCGCACACCACTTGGCGTGCCCGAAAGCTTGGGAAACGAACCCTGCATCTTCAGCGGCCCGAAGCGCTCGGTCTCGACCTCGATGATCGCCCCGCGCGCCGCGAAGTGCGGATCCGCCAGCATGTCTGGCGCGCGGTAGACGCGGCCCGCCGGGATCGAAGCTTCGATCATCAGGGCATCGACTTCCTCGATGGTCCTCGTTTTTGTCCAGTCGTTGATCAGGTTATCGATTTCGGTCTGATTGGCCCCGCGCGCCAGATGCGTTGAAAAGCGCGGATCATCGCCCAGTTCAGGCTGGCCCATGACGGTCGCGAGCCGCTTCCACAGCGAATCCTTGTTCGCACCGATCATGAATTCGCCGTCCTGGCACGAATAGACGTTGGACGGCGCAATGCCCTTGAGGATCGAGCCCGACCGCTCGCGTATAAGCCCCATCCGGTCATATTCGGGCACGAGGCCCTCCATGACTTGCAACACGCTTTCGTAAAGCGCCGCATCGATCACCTGGCCCATGCCGGTCTTCTCGCGCACGTGAAGCGCCGCAAGCACACCCATGCACCCGTAAGTCGCCGTGAGTGTATCACCGATGGAGACGCCCATCCGGCTCGGCGGCCGGTCCGGTTCGCCGACGATATAGCGCCACCCGCCCATCGCCTCGCCGATACCGCCAAAGCCGGCGCGGTCCGAATAAGGCCCGTCCTGCCCATAGCCCGACATGCGCGCGATGATGAGGCCGGGCTGCTCGGCAAGCAGCACATCCGGCCCGAGGCCCCATTTCTCCAGCGTGCCCGGCTTGAAGTTTTCGATCAGCACGTCCGCCTCGCGGATCAGCCGCCGGACGAGCGCCTGGCCTTCGGGAATGCGCAAGTTGGCCGAGACCGAGCGCTTGTTGCGCGCGATCACTTCCCATTGCACTTTCTCGTCGCCCTGCCCCCAGTCGCGCATCGGGTCGCCGCCACCCTTGCCATTGACGTGTGGCGGCTCGACCTTGATCACGTCGGCACCCATGTCGCCGAGCAGCTGGCCGCAGAACGGCCCGGCCAGCAGCTGGCCCAGTTCGACGACGCGGATGTCGTTCAATGCACCCGATTGTTCCTTGGCATGCATGCCCGCTTACTCCGCCGCTTCGAGATGCGGCCAGACCGGCTGGATCGGCGCTGGCAGGCCCGTCTCACCCGCACAAGCCGTCCGCAGCGCCTCGATCCCCGGACCGTAATTGAACAGCGGCAACTCGCCTCGGCCGGCGCGCAGCTCAGCGCGCAATGCTTCAGTCGAGGCCATGTCGACCACGCCCGCTGCGTCAGCCACCACGCCGTAGTCGCGCGCGCCTTCCGGCGTCACCAGCCCTTGCGTGATCTCGAGTCCGACCAGCGCCGGATCACGCGCCAGAGCATCGCCCCAACCGCCGCCGCCCCAGGTGATGAAGTGCAACTGGTCGCCGGCCTCAACTTCGACGTCCTCGACCTTGTTGCCCACGATCACGCTCGTGCCGTCGGCACGCTCGAGCACCTTGCGCGCGCGCTGACCTGGCTCGCCGCCGTTCACGCCCCACGGCGGCACGAACCAGCGGTCGTCATGGATCGAGATCGTACCCGCACTGAGGAACCGGTACGTCATGTGAATGCCGTTGCCGCCGCGGTGCAGCCCTGCCCCGCCGCTGTCCGCCGCGCATTCATAACGCTCGATGCGCATCGGGAAGTAGCGCTCGAGGAACTCGTTGGGCACGTTGGTGAAGCCCGGCCAGAGCGAGTGGCCGTCCGGTCCGTCGCCCATCGGCCGGCCCGGAATGCCCCCGAAGCCGATCTGGAACAGCTGGAACCACTCACCCTTCTTGCCGGGCCGTGCATCATTGCCCGAATAGAACAAGTGCGGGCTGGACGAGAACCCGGCGGCATTGAGAAACTCGGGCGTCTTCTGGCCCAGCAAGCCTCCGAGAATGTCGAAGATCCGCCCCAGCGCATGGGTCCGGCCCGAAAGCGCGGCGGGGAACTTCGGCTTGAGCAGCGAGCCTTCGGGAATGCGCACGTCGATCAGATCGTAGAACCCGTCGTTGAACAGGATCTGCGGATCGAAGACCATGATCATGTAGATGCCGAAGAACATCTTGAACATGTTTTCATTGAGGAAAAAGTTGATCGAGGCCTGGCTCTGCGGATCGGTGCCCGCAAAATCGAGCACCACCTTTCCGCCCTCGCGCCACATCGTGCATTTGATCTTGTAGGGGCCGTAGCCCATGCCGTCGTCGCAGATGTAGTCCTCGAAGCTCACCGGCTCCTCGGCAATCGCCATGCCGATCAGCGCCTGCATCGCGCGGTGGTTGCGCGCGAGAAGGTCTTGAGTTGCCGAGACGTAGACGTCGTCACCAAAGCGCTCGGCCATCTCGACCACGCGGCGCGAGGCGACGCGGCAGGCCGCGATCAGCGCGTTGAGGTCGGCCTGGCACCAGTCGGGCTTGCGCGTCTGGTGCATGACGAGCTTCATCAGGTCGTCGTTGTATTCGCCCTTCTTCCAGATCTTGACGGGCGGAATGCGCACGCCTTCCTCGAAGATCGAACGCGCGTTGATCGGCATCGAGCCGACGACTTTGCCGCCGATGTCGCTCTGGTGGCCGAACATCGAGGTATAGGCGATGAGCCGCCCATCCTTGAATACCGGTAGCAGGACGAGCCAGTCGTTCGAGTGGCTGATTGCACCGCCGACCGAATAGGGATCGGACAGGAAGATCATGTCGCCGTCCTCGAGCGTGCCCTCGAAGTTGTCGAGGAAGCCGCCGATGAAGCTGCCAAACTGGCCGACGATCATCTTGCCGTTGTGATCGGCGATCAGAGGGAAAGCATCCCCCTGCTCGCGAATGCCGGGCGACATCGCGGTGCGCACCAGCGTTGCGTCCATCTCGATGCGCGCGTTGCGCAGTGCGTTCTCGATGATGTCGAGCGTGACCGGATCGATGGCGACGCGGTTGAACGGGACAGGGTTGGTCTGGACAATGGTTGCAGGCATGGCTTTATGCTCCCTCAGGCCAGATTGATCAGGATGTTGCCGACGGCATCGACCATGCCGACACAGCCGCTTTCGATGAGCGTCGTGGAGTCCATCTCGCAGACCACGGCCGGCCCGGGGATCACATCGCCGGCGCGCAGCAGGGCGCGGTCGTAGATCACCGCTGCCTGCTCGCGCCCGTCCATCCACAAGACGTGGTCGCGCATCTTCGCTGCCGCAGGGTTGCCATCGCCCTTGGGCAGTTCGGCCGCTGGCAGATCCAGCGCGCGGCCCAGCGCCACGGCGCGCAAGTTCACGATCTCGTGCGGCGTATCCATGTTGAAGGTGAAGAGGCGCTTATGCTCGGCGTCGAAGCGCGCGAGGATGCCGGCAATGCCGTCCGCTTCCAGCACTGCGGCCGAAATCGTCAGCGGCACTTCGAAGGCCTGGCCCGCATAGCGCACGTCGACTTCGAACTCGGTGGTGATCTCACTTTCCGGCACGCCGTCAGACAAAAGCTCGCCGCGCGTCTGCGCCGCCATTTCGGCGAGGACCGCCACAAGCTCGCTCGCGTCTGTCTGGCTGGCGAGACGCGAGAAGCTGCGCGCCGTCTCGGTGCGCATGCGCGTCGTCGCATCGCCCAGCGCGCAGAGCACGCCCGGCGAGACTGGCGAAACAGCCGGCCAGGCACCCAGCAGTCGCGCAATCGCGTTCACATGGAGCGGCCCGGCTCCGCCAAAGCCCATCAGCGCGAAGTGGCGCGGATCATAGCCCTGCTGCACCGAGATCATGCGCAGCGCGCCGAACATGTTCTCGTTGACGATATCGATGATCCCGCGTGCCGCCGCCATGAGGTCGATCCCCAGCGCATCGGCAATGGTCTGCACCGCCTTGGTCGAAGCCTCGCGGTCAAGCCGGAAGGTGCCACCGAGGAGGTTCTCGGGAAGGTCACCGAGCACCACATTGGCATCGGTCACGGTCGGCAGTTCGCCGCCCTTGCCATAAGCGGCAGGCCCCGGCACCGCACCTGCGGATTGCGGGCCAACACGCAGCGCCTTGGTCAGTTCGGGCACATAGGCGATCGAACCGCCGCCCGCGCCGACCGTCTTCACGTCAAGCGCCGAAGCGCGGACCGAGAGGTGGCCCACTTCGGTCGTGCGCTGGCGGCGCGGCTCGAGGTTCTCGATCAAGGCCACGTCGGTCGAGGTGCCGCCGACGTCGAGCGTGAGGATGTTGCGGATGCCCGCATTGCGCCCCACCCAGATCGCCCCGGTCACGCCGCCTGCAGGGCCGGACATGAGGATGTTGACCGGATGCTCCTCAGCCTTCTGGGCAGACATCAGGCCGCCGTCCGAACGGAGCAGCGAAAGTTTGCCGGTCATCCCCTCGCTCGCAAGCCGCTCGCGCAAGTTCGAGACATAGCGCCCGACGACCGTGCGCACCGCCGCATTGGCGACCGTGGTCAGCGTGCGCTCGTATTCCTGCATTTCGGGCAGGACTAGGTGGCTGAGCGAGACGGGAACGCCCGGCAGGAGTTCTTCCGCCAGTTCGCCGACTCGCGCTTCGTGCTCCCCGTTCACATAGGCGTTGATAAGGCTTACCGTCACCGCCTCAACACCCTGCGCTTTCAGCAGGCCGAGTTGGCTGCGGATATCCGCCTCATCGAGCGGGCGCACTTCGTGGCCTTCGGCATCGATACGGCCCTTGATCGTCACCGTATCTTCCAGCGCCGCCAGCGGGGTCGGCTTGGGCCAGATGATCCAGCCAGCCAGACCGCCCGGCACGAAGCTGCGCGCGATCTGCAGGATATGGCGATAGCCCTCGGTCGTCACGAGGCCGACGCGCGCGCCCTTGCCTTCGAGCACCGCATTGGTCGCCACGGTCGTGCCGTGGAGGAAATAGTCGATATCGCCGGTGGTGACCCCCGCCTTCGCGCAGATCGCGGTGACCCCGGCGAGAATGCCTTCGGAGCTGTCATGCGGGGTCGACGGCGTCTTGTGACGCCAGAACGCGCCGCTCGCCGTATCGAACAGCAGCAGATCGGTAAACGTGCCGCCAACATCGACACCCAGACGGTAACCCATACCCTATCCCTCTTGAAGCTGTTTCGGAAATGCCGGGGCTTTTGCAACCATAGCCGGCAGAGTGCGCCCCATCACCTCGGCCAACCAGTGGTTGGTGGCGATGAGCGCGGAAAGATCGAGCCCGGTGCACACTCCGGCGCGCTCGAGCATATAGACGACGTCTTCGGTCGAAACGTTCCCGGCAGCGCCGGGCGCGAAGGGGCAGCCGCCCAGCCCTCCGATCGAAGCATCGACCGTGCGCGCCCCAGCCTGAACCGCCGCCCAGACATTGGCGACGCCGGTGCCGCGCGTATTGTGGAAATGCACGCGCACCGGGATCGGCGCGACAAGCTCGCGCACCGCGGTCACGAGCCGGGTGACATGTGCCGGATTGGCGACACCGATCGTGTCCGCCAGTCCGATCTCGACAGGAGCCGCGGCCGCCAGCGCCTCAGCCATCGCGAGCACGCGCGCCTCGGGTACTTCGCCTTCGAACGGGCAACCGAACGCGGCGCCGATCGTCACTTGTCCGAACTTGCCCGCCGCGCGCGCTGCGTTGATGATCCCCATCGCCGCCTCGATCGAGCCGTCCGAGGTCTGGCCCTGGTTTGCCATGGCAAAGGTATCTGTCGCCACGGAGACGGCACCCAGCTGGTCGATCCGGCCCGTCGCCAGCGCGCGATCCGCGCCGCGCGCGTTCATGACGAGGCCGATGTAGGTCACGTCGCCGCGCACCGGGAGCCCGGCGCAGACCGCCTCGGCATCGGCCATTTGCGGCACGGCCTTTGGGTTAACGAAGCTTGCCACTTCAATGCGCCGCACCCCGGCCGCCAGCGCCTGGTCGATCAGCGCGAGCTTGTCCGCGGTGCTCACCAAGGCCTTCTCGTTCTGCAACCCGTCGCGGGGGCTGACTTCGACCATTTCGATTGAATTTGTATACATTTACTCGGCCGCTTCCTGTTGCGTTCCGGCATCGAGACGCGCCCGGTGGGCATCGGCATAAGCGTGGTAGGCGCGCAGGATATGGCTGGTCATGATCGCCTCGGCCCAGGCCCCGTCGCGTCTGGCAAAGGCTGCGGTCAGCTCCTCATGCTCCGCATGTGAGCGGCGCAGCTCCTCGCGCGAATAGTGTCGGGCCGTGCGCAGCACGACAGGCTGTTCGATCAGCGTGCCCAAAAGGGCAGCCAGGCGCCGTGAACCCGCCACTTCGAGGATGATCGCATGGAACTCGCGGTTCCCTTCCAGGAAGCCAGCGACGTCTGGCATAGGCTGCTGGATCGCTGTTGAAAGCGCCCGGTTTGCCACCCTGATTCGGGCCAGTGCCGCGTCCGTCATGCGCTCTGCAGCCCGCCGCGCCGCGCGGGCCTCCAGCATGGCGCGCAATTCGAACGCATCGGCCACGTCGTCGATTGACCAATCCGCAACGAATGTGCGCTGCGTATCGGTGCGTCCAACCAGCATATCGGCCTCGAGCCGGCGCAGCGCCTCGCGCACCGGGGTGCGGGAAACCCCGCACATTTCCGCGAGCGCTTCCTCGCCCAGCTGTGCGCCGGCGGGGAGCTCTCCAGAAAGAATCATGTTCCGGATCGCGCTGTAGGCACGATCAGAGGCGCGCGACATCGAGGCTCCCTGAATTTTAAGCAACCAATCGGCTTGACCGATGGCATTTGTATACAATATCCATGTCGCCTATCAAGCCGTGAATGCCATGGGGGCACGATCAAGAACGCGGCAGCCGAAAACGGCAAAGCGAAAGACAGGGAGCTTTTTTCCGATGCGCATCTCGCAGTGGTTCACCACGACCAGCCTCATTTCGGCGTCGGTCGCCGGCATTGCCCTCGCAGCCACCCCGGCCCTCGCCCAGAGCGCGCCGCAGGCCCAAGCTGCCGAAACTACCGCACCCGCCGAAGACGGCGCGATCATCGTCACCGCCCGCCGCCAGAACGAGCGGCTGCAGGATGTTCCGGCCTCGGTCTCGGTGCTCACCGCCAGCACGCTGACCAATACCGGCTCGACCCGTGCGCAGGACTTCGTCGCCCTCACGCCCGGCGTTACGATCGTGACCGGCACTGCCGAAGCAGGTGACACCCAGATCAACATCCGCGGCATTAACGGCGCGCGCGACGCGGAAAGCTCGGTCGCGCTCGTCGTCGACGGCATTCTCAAGACCAACACCGCACAGCTGAACCAGCGCCAGGGCACGCTTTCGCAGGTCGAACTGCTGAAGGGTCCGCAGGGCGCGATCTATGGCCGCAACGCTGCGGCCGGCGCCATCGTGCTCCAGACGATCAAGCCCACTGACACGCTGACCGGCGCGGTGCGCGCTTCCTACGCCGAACAGAACACCTTCGACGGCGCCGCGCACATTGCCGGCCCGCTGGGTGACAACGCAGGTTTTGTGCTCGCGGGCACGTATTACAAGACCGACGGTTACTGGAGCAATCTGCGCGATGGCAGCAAGACCATTGCCGACAAGGAAGACTGGTCGATCGACGGCCGCGTGCTGATCGGCAAGGGCACCGACACCCAGATCGATCTCAAGGCGCGCTACGCCCAGTTCCGCGGCGCCTCGCTGCCGTTCAACGCCTCGTTCCACCTGCCGCTGTTCGCCGCGGCAAACCCTGCGTTCTACGAGGACGTCAACAAGCACGAGTTCCGCTTCTATCCGAACATCCGCGCCACCAACAATCAGAACAGCTTCGATTTCTCGGCAAAGCTCGACAAGCAGCTGGCCGACGGACTCAAGCTCGTTGGCTGGGTGCTCTACTCGAACGTTGATCAGGACCTCGTCGCCGACGGCACCTCGGCCGACTTTGCCCGTTACATCAACGCAGCGAACCCCGCTGCCCAGGCCGCGGTCAATGCCTGCTTCGCCAGCACGGCCGCCAACACCGGATTTGCGGTGAACCAGCCCGGCGGCATCGGCGCGATCCCCGTGCCGTTCATCTTCGCGCCTGCCAACGGCTCGACCTTCGGCCCCTACAGCCCGACTACCTGCGACGGCACGCAATACCAGGTCCGCAAGCAGAAGGACGTCTCGACCGAGTGGCGCCTCATCGGCGATGTCGGCAGCGCGATCAACTGGCAGCTTGGTGCCTACTACCTGCACATCGACCGCTCGACCGGCGTCAGCCTTGGCGCGGACACCGGCAAGGGCGTGATCAAGCAGCTCTACAATGCGCCGGACAGCGCCAACCCGACCTCGCTGCTGCTGGCCGACAAGTTCAAGACCAATGTCTACGCGGCGTTCGGCTCGGTGGAATACAAGCCCTCCTCGCAGTTCGAGGCTGGACTTGCCCTGCGTTATGACATCGAGAAGCGGAACTCGCAGAGCGTGGTGCCGACGGCGACCGATCCGTTCACCGGCGGCCCGATCAACCCCGGCCAGGCCTTCGGCGCGTTCACGCCCAAGAGCGCCACGTTCAAGCAATTCGAACCCAAGGTCACCGTCAGCTACAAGCCTACGCAAGACTTCAACCTTTACGCCAACTGGGGCATCGGCTTCAAATCGGGCGGCTTCAATAACCAGGGCTCGGCAGCCGTGGTCAACGCCAGCTTCAACAACGGCGTGACCCCGGGCACGATCAACGCGGGTGTGACGATCAAGGACCAGTACGACAAGGAATGGTCGAGCGCCTACGAAGCCGGCTTCAAGGGCAGCCTTCTTGACGGCAAGCTGACATTCGATCTCGCAGGCTACTACACCCAGATCCACAACATGCAGTTCTTCGAATTCTTCGTCGGCAGCTTCGGCCTGCTGCGCGTCGTCTCGAACATCGACAAGGTGGACGTGAAGGGCGTGGAGCTCAACGTGGCTGTCAAGCCGGTACAGGGCGTCAAGCTGTTCGGCTCGGTCAACTACACCGACAGCGAGATCAAGAAGAACTCCTCGCGCCCCAACACGGTTGGCAACAAGTCGCCCTACACCGCTGACTACACGATCAACGTCGGTGGAGAGATCGAGCAACCGATCGGCAATGGCCTGCGCTTGCTCGCCCGTGCCGACTACCGCGTGACTGGCCCGACCTGGTTCTCAACCGTACAGAATCAGACCGCGCCGACGATCTTCTCAGGCCTGCTCCCGATCTCGGCGCTGGCGCTGCCGGCTGTGGTCGGCGATGCCAAGTACGACGTGGCCCGCCGCTCGACCTTCGGCGTGCTCAACTTGCGCGCCGCGCTGGAAGCAGATCGTTACAGCATCGCGGTGTTTGCCAACAACGCGACCGACAAGAAGTACCTCGCCGAGGTGATCCCCGCGATCGAGTTCGGCGGCTCGTTCATCTCCCCCGGCGCGCGCCGCATGATCGGCGTGGAGCTCGGCGCCAAGTTCTGATCCCGGGCACTCCAACGCCCAACGGAAAAGGGGCCCATGTCGCTAGCGCGGCGTGGGCCTCTTTCTTGTCAGGTCTCGCCCGGCCTTGGCCAGAGAAAGCGCTGGTACGTCCGCCCTGCCAGCTCTACGTCATCGGCGTAGCGCACCCCGAATTTAAGCGCGACCGAGCGCGAGGCGATGTTTTCCGGGTGGATCACCGACATGATCGCGGGATGCGCGAGATGTTCGCACGCATAGCCGAACAGGGCGCCGGCCGCTTCCGAAGCATAGCCCTGCCCCCAGTTCTCGCGCGCGAAGGTATAACCCAGTTCGGGCAGTTTCACGGCCTCGATACCGGACGGCAACCGCGCGCTGAAGAACCACATGCGGGGCAAACCGCCCGGCCCCGGCGTCACCTCGACGACACTGTCGCTAAGGCCTGATCGCCCGAGCCGCTTGCCGTCGGCCTTGCGTGTCACGATCAGCGGGCCAAGGCCTGAATGCGCGTAGCCGTGGAGGACGTCGGCCAGCCATTCCTCGGTTTCGGCCGGTGTTCGCGCATTGCCGGTGCCAAGGTAGCGGGCCACTTCAGGATCGGCGTGGACCGCGACCATGAACGCGAGGTCGCCCTCATCCAAGCGGCGCAGCAGCAGCCGCTCGGTCTCGATATGGTCGGCTTCCGGACGTAGCGTCATTGCGGCGACAAGCCTCTCTCGGTGTCACGCATCCCGCGGGCCAGCCGCGCACCCAGCTGAATTCCCGGGCGTTCGATCAGGGTGTGGCACGCCAGCGCGCCAAGATAGGTGCCGCCGATCGTAACGACCGAAACAAGCGCCGCCCGCGACGTGCCGTCCAGCCCGAACCGCGTGGCGGCATAGGCCGAAATGAAAAACACGATGAAATGGGACAGGTAGATCGCATAGGATACCTCGCCCATATGATAGGCGAAGCGGCTCCCCAGCATCCGCGCCGGCCCTTGCGCGGAGCTCCCCGGCCGCGCGCGCGAGGATGCGATTACTGCGGCCCAGATGCCGAGCGGGACCATTTCCATCGCGCCGTCGCGCACCACCGTCACCGCAGCGCACAAGGCCGCGATCATCAGCGCTTGTCGTCTGAGTGGCGGTGCCATGGCCATGCGCGTTGCGATGCCCGCCACAAACAACAGGATCTTCACGCCGAGGAATGCCGCCATGAAGAAGGGTGCGGCCAGCTCCAGCGCGATCACGATGACGCACACGCGCAGCCACGCCTGCCGGTACAGCGCCGCAATCAGGAACGGTGCGACAAGGTAGAACTGCCATTCGAGCGAAACGCTCCAGGCCTGCGCAATGATCGAGACCGCAACGCCTTCCGAATAGGGTGTCGGCACCAGACCCTGCAGCAAGAGCGCGTGGACGCCGAAATGGAACGGCAAGTGCGCCATCGCCGCTTGCGCCAGAGCGATATGGTCGCGCGTGCCGGCGGTGGGCGGCAGGCTTTTCCAGACCGAGAGCTGCACTGGAAGCAAGGCCGCTGAAATCAGGAGAAGCGGCAAGTATAGCGGAAACAGGCGAAAGGCGCGGCGCAGGATATAGGCCGGATAGGCCTCCGCCTTGCGCTCCACCAGCATCGCAATCACAAAGCCCGACAGCAGGATGAAAACATCCACGGCCAGTTCCGGGGAATCCATCAGCGGCGGATGCGCGCCGAACGCCTGCACGAGATGCCCGGTAACGACCCAACAGGCCATCAGGCCGCGCAGCCCATGGAGCGATCGGATCTTGGTGTCGTTCTGCCCCGAAGCCATCGCCTGGTTGGTTTGCACAACCTGCGGCGCGCCGCAATCGCCAAAGTCTCCCGTGCTCAGCCCAGCGCCGCGCAAATCCGCGCCCAGATCGCATCGACATCAGCGTGGGGATTGGCCGCGACCTGCCGCACCCACACGGCATCGCCGATGGTGAAGGCCGAACTCGTGCCATCGAGGGCGGCTATCACGGCGGGCGCATCACCCGCAACCGGGCGCCAGTTCAGCACCCCGGTTTCCGGCCAATGCTTCAGCTGCGTGCGTGGATCCGCATCCAGGCGCTGCGCAAGCTCCTCGGTGATCGTCATGCAGCGCTCGATCCGCTGCGCCAGCCCCTCGCGGCCCCACGCCAGCAAGGTCGCAAGCAGCGGTAGCGCTGCTGCACTGCGTGTGCCTTCGACCCCGCTGTTGGGCCGCGCGAGATAGGATGAGGTAAAGGTGATCGAGGCCCGCGCCGCCTCCGAGCGGCACAGCGCAAGCGCAGCGCCCTTGGGCTGGAAGAACCACTTGTGCGCCGAAATCGCAATGCTGTCCGCCGCCTCGATCCCCGCCAGCCGGTCCCGATAGGACGTGAACTGCAGCGGCCCTGCCCAAGCCGCATCGACATGCAGCCACTTTGCCGGAACCGGGGCCAGTTCATCGATGACCCCGCGGCCGGTCGTGCCCGCTGTCATCACCAGCGCTGCATCGGCAAGATCGGGAAGCGCCGCGCGGATCAATCGCCCATCGTCGCCAACCGGTACCGGGTGATAGTCCATGCCCAGTATCCGCGCAGCCTTGGGCACCGAAATATGCGCCTCCGCCGATGCGACGACCTTGCGCGCGCCTGCCTCGCGCGCGGCCCAGAGCGCGGTCAGGTTGGCCACGGTTGATCCGCTGCAGAATTGCCCCCAGGCCATGCCGAAGGCGGGCGCGATCCATTCCAGCACGCGCGCTTCGGCCAAAGTGGCGAAGGGGCTCGTTGCGGCATGCAGCATGTTCTGGTTGGCCTGTGCGACGAGATAAGCCATCTGCGCCGCCACCGGGGCGGAGGGCGGGTCCATATGTGCAAATGCATCAGGCGCCGCGAGGTCGGCGGCCCGTGCCATCGTCGCCGCGCCAAGCTGATCGAGCGCAGCCATCTCGCCAATGCCGGTCTGCGGAAGTGTTGCGGGTAAGTCGTTCATGCGGGGCCTCGATGCTCGGCAGACACCCTTTGCGCGCCGACATCGACCCTGCCCAAGCGGATGGTTCAGGGGCAGGCACATTTCCTTGTCCGCGCGAAAGCCGGTCTTCCGTCCGGCCCTCGCACAGCGGGCGAGACTTACCTTACATCGCTGCCCGCGCTCAGCACTGCGCCGCCGCGGCCATCCTGCAGGAACACCGCATTGCGCAGGCCCCCGGTGGCGGGCGCATAGGCAAAGTGTGCAGCCGCGCCGTTCCATGCGCCGAGCTTGGTCAGCTCGCGCACGAGGTTCTTGTGCGGCAGGGTGCGACCGCCATTCTCGCCCGCCTTGATCGGCACGTCGATCGTGCGCGGATCATAGCGGACCAGCCAGACGTCGGCCGGGCGCGCCGGGGCAGCGCCCCTGGCAATCGTCACGCCATTCGCGCTCAGGGCCGGCACCGGCGCCGTTACGCGGACCGAAGCGATGGCGGCTTCCACTCCGCGCGGGTTGGCGCCGACCACGCTCTGCTGGCCATTGATCCAGAACTGCGGGGTTGCCACCTCGTGACTCGCCGAATGCGCCGCGAAATCGCGCTGGCGCTGGGTGTAGGCGGGGGTGGCGAACTTGTCCTTCCAGCCGAGGTAATCCCAATAGGTCACCTCGAAGGCGAGCGGGATCACGTTGGTGCGCCCGGCAATACCGTTGAGATAGGCCTCGGCGGGCGGGCAGCTCGAGCAGCCCTCGCTCTGATAGAGC
This sequence comes from uncultured Sphingomonadales bacterium, assembly GCA_903834285.1. GTDB lineage: Bacteria > Pseudomonadota > Alphaproteobacteria > Sphingomonadales > Sphingomonadaceae > Novosphingobium. Next base: position 17,248 of record CAILIO010000355.1, read on the forward strand.
TCGACCAGTACCGGCGCGGCAGGTGCGGCGGCAGCAGCGGCAACGTGAGGGGCCGTTGCCGCATTGGCCATGGCGTTATTGGTGACGAAGTGGCCAGCAAGCACAGCCGAACCGGCAAGGCCCAACGGCAGGGCGAACGCCGCAAGACGGCGGACGAAGGACGGAGAACGCGACATGATCAAACCTTCACAAGGTCGGGGAGGGTGCCTGCTCATTCGCTGCGTGGCCTTCACCGGTTACAACACTTGCCTGAGCGCGCACTTGACAGTCGGGCTAGCGAAGGCAACGGCCCCGCCAGACCCATCGATCGAAAGCCACAGCCTCGTGTCTCCTGCTCTGCGCCTCGCCGCCCTGATCCCGCTGCTTGCTGGCATCTCCCTGCCCTCGCTCGCCGTCGCTGACGAAGCGGGAGCTGACGAGATCGTGGTAACGGGACGCGGTCTTGAGGCAGCGCCTGCCGCCGCGGCCTACGACGTGCAAGCCATCGACGCCGACCGCCTCGCTGTCGCCGCTTCGGGCCGGCTCGAGGATGCGCTTTCCGCCGCTGCCGGTTTCCAGCAGTTCCGCCGGTCCGACAGCCGCTCTTCCAATCCTTCCGCACAAGGCATCACGCTGCGCGCGCTGGGCGGCAATGCCACGAGCCGCACGCTGCTGCTGCTCGACGGCGTGCCGATGGCCGATCCCTTCTTCGGTTATGTCCCGCTCTCCGCGCTCGCGCCTGAGCGGCTGGCCATGGCCCGCGTGATGCGCGGCGGCGGTTCGGGAGCCTTCGGTGCGGGCGCGGTTGCCGGCACGATCGACCTGACCAGCGCCGGGCCCGATCAGCTTGGCCTGTTCGGCGGCCGTGCGCTTGTCGATGATCGCGGCGAGACCGAGCTTTCCGCCACGCTCGCGCCCAAGCTGGGCGCAGGCTATCTTGTCGCCACGGGCCGCTGGGACCGGGGCCAGGGCTTCTGGACCACGCCGGTGGACCAGCGCGTCCCCGCCAGTGCGCGCGCCCGCTATGAAAGCTGGTCCACGAGCTTGCGGGCCGTTGCCCCGCTCAGCAGCGATATCGAGCTTCAGGCCCGCGTCGCCGCCTTCAACGATGCGCGCACGCTGCGCTTTGCCGGGGCGGACACCGCCGCGAGCGGACAGGACGCGAGCCTGCGCCTCGTCGGGCACGGGGCATGGCAGTTCGATACCCTCGCCTATGTGCAGAGCCGCGATTTCAACAACGTGGTGATCAGCGCGCGCACGTTCCTGCCCACGCTGAACCAGCGCGCGACGCCGTCCACCGGCATCGGCGGCAAGTTCGAGCTGCGCCCGCCGGTGGGCCAGGCCCATGTCCTGCGCCTCGGCGCGGACTGGCGCTCTGCCGAGGGACATACCGAGGAAGATGTCTACACCCGCGGAAAGGTCAGCGGCCAGCGCCGTGCGGGCGGCACCAACCGCGATCTGGGCCTGTTCATCGAGGATGACTGGACGTTGGGGCCGGTCATCCTGACGGCAGGCGCCCGCGCAGACCGCTGGTCGGTGCGGGATGGCAAGCTCGAAGAAGCGCTTGGCGGCACCCCCACATCCACGCTCTATCCTGCCCGGGCGGGCTGGGAAGGCAGCTTCCGCGGCGGCGCGGTGATCAAGCTGGGCGGCGGCTTTGCCCTGCGGGGCTCTGCCTATACCGGGCTGCGCCAGCCCACGCTCAACGAGCTCTACCGTACCTTCACCGTGTTCCCCGTGGTCACGCGCGCGAATGCCGCGCTGGAAAACGAGAAGCTGCGCGGCTTCGAGGCCGGGATCGACTGGCGCCCGACGGCAGGCCTGTCGTTCTCTGCCACAGCGTTCGACAACAAGGTGCGAAATGCCATCGCCAACGTCACGATCGCGCCGAATGTGCGCCAGCGCCAGAATGTCGGCGCCGTCCATGCCAAGGGGATCGAGCTGGGTGCAGAAGCCAAGCTGGGCGCATTCTCGCTCAGCGGCTCCTTTGCCTATACCGACGCCAAGGTCGAAGCCCCCGGCACCGCGCTCGACGGTAAGCGCCCGGCGCAGACCCCGCGCTATGCAGCCAGCGCCACCGCGGCCTGGCGACCTTCGCCGCACACTACGCTGGCGCTGACGCTGCGCCACACCGGCGCGCAGTTCGAGGACGACCTCGAGACGGATACCCTTCCTGCCGCCACGACGCTCGATGCTTATGCCGAGATGCACGTGGCGGGCCCGTTCAGCCTCGTCCTGCGTGGGGAGAACCTCTGGGACGAGGTGGTGGTGACGCGCAATTCGGGCGGCTCGATCGATCTTGGCACCCCGCGCACGCTCTGGGCCGGCGTACGGGTTGCGTTCCGCTAAAGGCGCAGCGGCGCCGGCACCTCGGGATAGCTCGTCGCCACATCGCCGAGCGCCGCTTCCAGCGGGCCGAGCCACGGGGCAAACGCCTTCCAGTGCTCAACCGCATCGGTGTAGATCGGCTGTCGGACTTGCTCCGAACTCGCGGTGCGGACCGCGCGGGTGTTGCGGTGGAATTCGAGACAACCCTCCTCGAACGGCAGGCCGAGGTAGTCGAGGAGGCGCCGCGTTTCGCCTTCCTGGTCCGCCACCATGCTCTCGTAGATCACGCGGTGGACAGCGCCGGGCGCCGCGGCATCATAGTGCGCCATCAGCCGGACATAATCGCGGTAGTAGCGGCCGATCTCGCCAAGGTCATAGGTGAAAGTCTGCCCGCGCGCGAAATGCTGCTTCCAGCCTGAAAAGCAGCATGACATCGGATGCCGCCGCGCATCGACAATCTTTGCGTTGGGCAGGATCAGCCGGATCAGCCCGACATGCTGCCAGTTGTTGGGCATCTTGTCGGTAAAGCGCGGGCGGTCGGCCTTGCGGTGCACCCGCGTGCGCTCGATATATTCCTCGCCGAGCCGCAGCCGTTCCGCCGGCCCCAGCGAACGCACCATTGCTTCGAAACTCGCAAACTCGCCCTCGTCGATGCGCGATTGCAGGCGGGCTGCAATCACCATCAGTTCCGAAAGCTCCATCGTACCTTCGATCGCGCTGTGGCTGGAGAGGATCTGCTCGACCAAAGTGGACCCCGAACGCGGCAGGCCGACGATGAAGATCGGGTCGTCCGCCGGGCAGCCGCCCTCTCCCATCCCGGCAATGAAAGCGCTGGAAAAGGTCAATGCAGCGGCATTCGCTTCCGCCGCGAGCAGATCGGGATCATAACGCACCAGCGACCGGCGCAGCCGATTGCCCTTGTCGTAATGGTCAAACGAACGGGCAATGTCGCCCGCATCCTCGTAGGCCTTGCCCAGCGAGAAATGGAGATGGAACACGTCCTCGTCGCGCCCCCCCTCGCCTTCGAGCCTCGCCAGCGCGGCTTCCATGCGCGCGATGTCCTCGCCTTCCAGCTTCACCGTCTTGAGGTTGGCGAGGCTCCACCACGCCTCGCCCAAGGTCGGCTGCTGCGTGACCGCCGTACGGTAGGCCGCGATCGCCTCGCCCTGCTCGCCCAGCGTCTTCAGCACGTGGCCGAGGTTCTGCCAAAGCAGCGGCTGTTCCGGCTGGGCTTCGAGCATGCGTTCATAGATCGCGCGCGCCCGTTCCTGATCACCGAGCCGCACCAGCACCGAGGCGAGCACGAGATCAGCCGCCGACCCGCCCACAGGGCTCCTTGCCAGCATCTCGGCATGGACGAGCGCATCGGGCAGGCGGTTCACCTGCATCAGCAGCCGCACGAGGAAATCACGCGCCAGATCGAACCCCGGCGCGAGCGTGACTGCTCGCTCGACCAGCCGCAGCGCTTCGGTCATGTTGCCGCGCCGCCAAGCGAGCTCGCCCTGCATACGCGTGCCGACGGGATCGTCCGGCAGGCGCGCGGCGCGCGCGGCAAGCTTTGCCTCGGCATCGTCCAGCTTTCCCGCGTTCATGTCCGTGGCGGCCGCCAACAGTTCGGCATCGCGCGAAGCGGCGTGGACGGCGGACAAGTCCGCGCGCCAGGCGTTATCGTCGCGTCCAGCCTTGCGCAATTCGGAAGCCAGCAGGAACCAGCCGCTGGCCACCCCCGGCTGCTGGCGCGTCAGGTCTTCGAGCGCGGCGACGGCCGCCTCGTGCCGGGCCGCCTCGCTCGCCGCCTGTGCCAGTTCCCACAGCACCATGGGCGGACGGCGCGCACCGCCGCCGATAGCCTCTAGCCGGGTGCAGGCTTCACCGGGGCGGCCCAGATGGCGCAGTGCCTGCCCCGCCACGAACAGCGCGGGCGGCAGGCCCGGCGCTTGTCGCAAGGCCACTTCGGCCGCCTCCAGCGCAGCGGCGGGATCGGACTCAAGCCGCGCCGCTGCAATATCCAGTGCAGCGCGCAGCGCAGCGTTCGGCATGTTCGGACGGGCCGGGATGGTAGGATTGGCTGTGCTCATCAATGATCCGACTGCTGCGATGCGGCGCATCATGTGCAGTTTTTGCTACAGGTGCAACGGCTCCCGTCCCGGCACATGCTGCAAATGCGAAAATGGATGTTGACTCCTGATTACAATGTAGCATCCTTGCCCTTTAGGACAGGCGTCAAAAAGAACGGACGCGGTCTGGGGGACAATTGAGACAGATCAAGCCGTGCCCGTGCACGGTCGGCCAGAGTTCGCTAAGCGTCCATGGCCCGAGGCTTATCTCGCAAACTGCGAAAGCGCAGGCGGGAAAGGCCGAATGGACGCGCCGCTCGAGCGGCGCGGATAGGCGGCCAAAGGCCGCTTCGCAGGAACGAACACTAAGGAGCAAATACCCACTGCGAGCATCGTTTCAGGGAGCCACATGTGATTGATAACAAAGCCGGTCGCCGGTCGCACACGCTGAGGGCGCTGTTCCTCACCACCATTCTCACCGGGATCGCCGCGCCAAATGCCGCGTTTGCGCAGGAAGCGCTTGCGCCCCAAGCCGCTCCCGCTGAGGATACAAAGCCAACCGGCGGTTTCGACGAGATCATCGTCACCGCCACGCGCAAGTCCGAAAGCGTGCAGAAAGTGCCGATCGCGATTCAGGCGCTGAGCTCCGATTTCCTTGCGCAGCGCCAGGTCAAGGGCTTGCAGGACTACGCAGCCTTGCTGCCCTCAGTCTCTTTCGCGGGTATTGGTCCTGGTCGTAACGAAGTCTATTTCCGCGGCATCGTGCCGGCGGGAGGCGCCTATGCCTCGGTGGGCTACTACCTCGACGAGATCCCGATCACCGGCCAGGAAGTGCCGGATATCCAAGTCTACGACATGGAGCGGCTTGAGGCGATTTCGGGTCCGCAGGGCACGCTGTTCGGCGCAGGCTCGCTCGCGGGCGTGCTGCGCTTCATCACCAATAAGCCCAAGATCGGCACCTTCGAATTCGGTGCGGACAGCGAAGTGAACAAGTTCGGCAAGGGCGGTTTTGGCGGTACGATCAAAGGCTACGTCAACATTCCGGTCAGCGACCGCTTCGCCATTCGCGCGATGGGCTACTACCGCAAGGAAGGCGGCTACATCGACAACACGGACAACAAGGGCCAGTTCATCAGCGGAACGAGCGATAATCCTCTGAAGCCGGATCCGCGCCCTTCGATCCTCAACCTCGGCGACAATAACCCGGCAACGTTCTACAATCTCAGCAACGCAGCGATTGCCAAGAAGGACTACAACCCGGTTTATGAGTACGGCGGTCGTCTTTCGGCGCTGTGGGACATTGCCGACGGCTGGGAGATCACCCCGTCGGTTACCGCGCAGCGTCAGATTTCCTACGGCTACTTCGGCTATGATCCGCGCGTCGGCGATCTGCAGGTGCACGACTATGATCTGACCCGCAACGACGACAAGTGGGTCCAAGCATCGCTCACGGTACACGGCCATATCGGCGATTTCGATCTCGTCTCGGCCACGGGCTATTACTATCGCGATCGCAAGATCAACAATGACTACACCTACTATACAGTCACGTATGACAGTTTCGGCGCAGGATATGAAAACTACCTGCAGTTCTTCGACAAATCCGGCTGCACGGGTTCAGGCGCCACACTGAAGTGCACCAAGCTGTTGAATCCGAACCAGTACTATCACACGGATATCAGCAATCGCAAATTCACCCAGGAAATCCGGCTCACGACGCCCAAGTCTTGGCCGTTTGATGTGACTGTTGGCGGATTCTACCATCGGCAGAAGAACGAATTCAACGATAACTACGCGATCCGCGGTCTCGACCAGATCGTTGGATACACCGCATCGGGCGGCGGAGATTCCAATCCGGCCGGCTTCGGCATTCCCGAGGCGCAGGGCGGCACCATGGTCCTCGGCACACCGGCGGTGCGGGGCGATGCATACTACCTTCAGGAGTTCGACACACTCTATCACGACAAGGCCGTGTTCGCCGAAGCGCACTACAACATCCTGCCCAAGGTCAAGATTACCGGTGGGATCCGCTATTTCTGGACCGACTTCCAGACCGTCGGCTTCCAGGGCGTGGGTGCGTCAGCGGCCATTGCGCCCTCGATCTTCCTGCCGACCGGAGCCGTCGGCTGCCCGCTGCCCCTCACCGGGCCGCGCCTGCAGTGCCGCAACACCAATGCGCTCGATCCCGAGAGCATCGGCCGCTACAGCGAACAGGGTCAGACGCACAAGGTCGTGGTCGATTGGCAATTTGCAGATCAGAAGCTGCTCTATTTCAACTACTCGACCGGCTTCCGGCCCGGCGGCTACAGCCGCCCGCTGCGTTTGCGCGCCACCGATACTCTGCCGCAGGCCGTCGTCGCCGCACCGCCCTACAAGTCGGAAACGCTGACGAACTTCGAGCTTGGCTTCAAGGGCACGTTCAACAATGTGTTCCGCTTCAACGCGGCAATCTATCTGGAGAAGTGGAACAACATCCAGTACGGTCTCGTGATCCCAGGCGCGCAGGGCGCAGGCTATACCGGCAACGCCGGCAAGGCCGAGGTCAAGGGCGTCGAATTCGACGCCGACCTCAAGCTGGGCAAGGTCAGCATTACCACGAGCGGCGCGTACAACGATGGCAAGCTCAAGGGGAATTTCTGCAACTTCTTTGCCGACCGCATCAAGGGCTCTATCACCCAGTTGCAGACGTGTGCGCCAAGCGGGGCTCCCGGCAGCTATATCGACGTTAATGGCGTAACCTATGATAATCCCAACGCTAGCAGCAATATCCTGACGCCGACACTCGCTGCCAAAAACGGCACCCGCTTGCCGCGCCAGCCCAAGTTCAAGGGCACGACGACGATCCGTTATGATACGGATATTGGCTCGCTAAAGGGGTACTTCCAGGGGGCAGCGCTCTATCAGACCGGCGCCACGCAAGACCTGAATGAAACGAACAATACTGCACTCGGCGACACGCCCGGCTTTATCAGCTTCGATTTCGGCGCCGGCGTGCGCAAGGATAACTGGACGGCGGATATCTTTATCCAGAACGCCTTCGACCGCCGCGGGCAGCTGACACGCAACACGTTCTGCTCGATCGCGGTTTGCGCGGGTTCGTCGCGTACGTTCCCGATCCGGCCGCAGTTCTTCGGTATCAAGGTGGGCTATCGCTACTGAGGCGAAGGCCAGATCAGGTTACCTTCCAACCCCTCGCGGTTTCGGCTGCGAGGGGTTTTTTCTTTACAGCCCAAAGCAAAGACCCCTCCCGCTAGGCGGAAGGGGTCTTGCCGTATCCAATTTGAAACCAGCCCGGATCAGGCCGGCGATATCATGCGAGCGAGAGAGGCAGACACCGCAGCCGCTTGCCCGTGGCGTCCTTGATCGCATTGGCGATTGCCGGGATCACCGGCGGCAGGGTCGGCTCGCCAAGGCCTGTAGGCGGATTGTCGGTCACCACCCAGGTGATCGCAACATCGCCCGGGGTCTGGTTGATGCGGATCAGCGGGAAATCACCGAAGTTTTCCTGGGTGACGGCCCCGGCCTTCTGTTCGATCGGCTGCCACACCATGGCCTGCGCAATGCCGTCGATCACCGCGCCCTGCATCTGGTGCTCGGCGTTCAGCGGATTGATCACCTGGCTACCGATGTCACCCGCGACCCAGACTTTGTCGATCGTGATCGCGCCGTCCTTGACCGTCAGGTCCACCACTTCGGCGAAATAGCCGCGGTGGCTGAAGTAGAAGCCGAAGCCGCGACCCTTGCCCGGAGTGGCCGAGCGCTTGCCCGTCCACCCGGCAAATTTGCTCACCGCCTCGACCACGCCGCGCGCGCGGCCGGTGTCGAACGCCGGTTCGTCGGGATCGGCCGAGGGGAACTTGCGCGGCGCGCCCAGCGTTTTGATCATCAGCGAAGGCAGATCCGTCCCTGCCGCTTCGGCCACTTCATCAAGGAAGCCCTGGAACACGAAAGCCACCGCGTTCGAAGTCGGCGCGCGTAGCCACCCGGTGGTCACGTTGGTCTTGAGGTACGAGACACCGTAATGCACGTCCGGCAGCGCCGGCCCGGGGAACTCGCTCGCCAGCATCCCCGCCGCGCGCATCGGCTTGCCGTTTTCGCCGAAGGTGATGAAGTGGTCTTTCAGCGCCACCAGCGCGCCACCCGCATCGACCCCGGCGGTCATGCGGTGCCAACCGGCCGGGCGGAAATAGTCGTTCCTGAGGTCGTCGGTGCGATCGTAGAGCAGCTTGACCGGGCGGCCCGGCACGGCCTTGGCGATGCAGGCGGTCTGGATCATGAAGTCGCTCATCAGCCGCCGACCGAAGCCGCCGCCGATGCGCGTCATGTGGATCGTCATCGAGGCGGGATCGATCCCCAGCACTTTGGCGATATCGCCGCGCGCCGTGGCCGGATCCTGTGTCGGCGCCCAGAATTCGAGTTTGCCGTCCTCATGCCACAGCGCGGTGCAGTTTTGCGGTTCGAGCGTCGCATGGGCGAGGAAGGGATAAGCGTAGTCCGCCGTCACCACTTTGGCCGACTTGGCCAGCGCAGCATCGGCATTGCCCGCCTTGAACAGGTCCGCCGTCGGCGCAGCACCCAGCAGGGCCTTGGCCTGCGCCGTATACCCTTCGGTCGAGAAACCATCGAAGCCGGTGGTATCCCACTGCACGCTAAGCTTCTCACGCGCCTTGTGGACGCGCCACCAGCTGTCGCCGACAATCGCCACGGCATTGTGCTTGCCCGCCGGGATCTCGCCATCGGTGATTGGCACCACCGCCAGCACGCCCTTTTCCTTGCGCACGGCGGCATCGTCGAAACTCTTCAGCGTCCCGCTGATCACCGGGCACTTGACCATCGCGGCATAGAGCATGCCTGCCGGGTGCGCATCGATGCCGAACAGCGGCTCACCGCGCACGATGGCGGGCGTATCGACGCCGGGCCGCGGCTTGCCGACGATCTTGAAGTCCTTGGGCGACTTCAGCGCCACTTTCTCGAGATCGGGTGCGGCCATCTTCGCCGCGACCGGCGCGAGCGCGGCATAGGTGATCGAGCGGCCGCTGGCGGCATGCTTCACCGTGCCTTCGCTCGTCGTCAGGCTCGCGGCGGTGACCCCCCACTGCTGTGCGGCGGCGGCGACCAGCATCGCGCGCGCACCGGCACCGGCCTGCCGCGCAGGCAGCCAGTTGAGCGGCGTCGTCATGCTGCCGCCGGCGAACTGCGGGCCGTACTTCGCGCCGTCGTCATCGGCCTGCTTGATGCGCACCTGGCTCCACGCAACGTCGAGCTCCTCGGCGATCAGCATCGGTAGCATGGTCTTCACGCCCTGCCCGATTTCGGGATTCTTGGCGAGGATCGTCACCGAGTTGTCCGGTTCGATGCTCACGAACACGCCCAGCATGGCAGGCTCAGTGGCGCCGGGTGCGGCGGCAAAGGCAAGCTTCGCCTCGAACGTCAGCGCGGCCCCTCCTGCCAGCGAGGCGGCAAGGAACGAGCGGCGGGAAACGGATACAGCGTTCATGCGGAAGCTCCCGCGATGGCCTTGCTCGCTTCGGCAATGGCCTTCTGGATCCTGAGGTACGTGGCGCAGCGGCAGATGTTGCCCGCCATGCCTGCGGTCACTTCGTCAGCCGAGGGCTTGGGGCTAGCCGTCAGCAGCGCGGTCGCCGACATGATCTGGCCGGCCTGGCAATAGCCACATTGCGGCACGTCGAGCGCCGTCCACGCTGCGACCACCTTGGCGCCCACCGGCGATGCGGTCACGCCTTCGATCGTCACGATATCCTTGCCCGCAGCATCGGCGAGCGGTGTTTGGCAGGAGCGCACCGCTTCACCGTTCAGGATCACGGTGCAAGCGCCGCACAGGCCCGCGCCGCAGCCGAACTTGGTGCCCGGCATATTCAAATCCTCGCGGAGCACCCACAGCAGCGGCTTGTCGGGCTCGACATCCACGGTACGGGCCTTGCGGTTCACGGTCAGCGAGATCGCCATAGCGGTCCTTTCGAAAAGCCGGGGCACAAACGACGCGCCGGGTCGGCAAACTCGGGAAAAATCTCACCCTGTTTCACGTCGTATACAGCTCGGTATCGAGTACGCGACGGCCGGGTAATAACCGTTTATTTTCATATGTTTGAATTAGCGATGCAAATTCTGAACAAACTTCGGGATTCCGTCAAGAGCGATTTGCCGAAGCGCAGGCTGGCGAGGGTTCGCCCCCCATGCTACCTTGAGCTTGATGATTGGCTCTGTACCCACCATCGCGGGCGCGCCGCGCGTCGCCGAACCGGAGGGCGAGGA
>CAILIO010000356.1 GCA_903834285.1 uncultured Sphingomonadales bacterium
CTGGAAAAATTGCGTATCCGGATCGCTGCGATTCCACTCGATCTGCATTGTTCGCAATTGACCGACTCGATCGGCCTTGAACTCGCGATTTCTGGCAAAGCAGTGCCAATCGAGATACCTGCGGGGGTGAACTGTTTCATACGTCCGATCACGATTGCAAATGAGCGGGGCTTTGATGCAGGCCCTCTGCTTTCCTGTACGGAAACGAGAATGGGGCTGAGCGCCATACCTTTAGGCGATGTCACTCGATGGCTAGGAATCAGGCTGCGGGACGAAGAAACCGGTGCAGAGGTTGCCTTTACATTGGGCGCACGGCTGATCGGCCTGCCTGAGGGGCGCGATGCCGCAGTCCTTCGAGCCCATATCGCCAATGTCGAAAACTTCTTTCGGTATCTCAGCCTGCTGCTGGGATGCCTAGGTGAAGGGAGCTTCTTGGAAAGTGAAAACCCTGGCGAAGGGCAATGGCTGCGGCGACTCGGTCAAGGTGGAACCTCACTGCTAGAACCAATGGTTCGTGCACTTAGCCAGGGCAGTGGCGAACTCCTTGAGATTGGCCAGCTTATCAAACGCCTCGAAGATCCTGATGGTGGCAAAAGCGTTGTACCGAAGGAGTTTCTCGAACTGTGGGCCAGCTTCGCGCCACTTGTCTCTACCAAAGGTGCCCGGAATTGACCTATCGAGCCGACGAGCACTTGAAGCTCCTCAAACCATTCCAGCGCGCAACGGTCGACTATGTTTTTCGACGAATGTTTACTGACGCGTCAACGACCCGACAGTTTCTTGTCGCTGACGAAGTCGGCCTCGGTAAGACGATGGTTGCACAGGGTGTCATTGCCAAAACAATTGAAGAACTGACCGGAAAAGTCGACCGAATCGACATCGTCTATATCTGCTCTAACCAGGCGATAGCTGCACAAAACATTAAATCTCTCAATGTCATAGGATCAGCATCCAAACCGCTGAACACCCGACTTACGCTGCTCCCGCTCGAGATTGAGCTGGAGGGTGGGATTGGCTCAAGCCCCATCAATCTCGTCAGTTTGACGCCGGGAACCGCGCTTGATCTCAAATCCTCGCTGGGTACGGCCAAGGAGCGCGCGCTAATCTTTGAGATGCTGAAGAAACGGATCGGCATCCGCCACATCGGGGTCCAACGTATCTTCCGCGGAGGTGTTATCGCCGAGAATTGGCCTGGCTGGACCGATTGGATGCGCGGCCAGAAAATTTCCGCCGAAATCGCCAGAGACTTCAATGCCGCTGTTGGCGATGAATTTATACGACGTATTCGCGACGCGTCTGAACTGGCTAAAAATCGGAAAAAACCCGATTATCCTGCTGATCAACGTCCGGCAGCAATAATCGGAGAGTTGCGTAGAATCCTTGCGCGCATCTGCATCGAGGCACTCGCACCAGATCTGATCATCCTCGATGAGTTTCAGCGGTTCGCCGAACTGCTGCACGAACACGATGAAAAACTAGCCCCCGAAAAGGCTGCTGCCGCCGAGCTCGCCCGCGCCCTTTTTTCCTACTCGGGTCCTGATGGATCGAAAGCCCGACTCTTGCTGCTATCGGCGACGCCATACCGGATGCTCACACTTAGGGACGACGATCCTGAAGATGGTGACCATTACAGCGACTTCCTGCGGACCTTGCGTTTTCTCTTCGGTGAGGACGATGGCGACGCCAGGGTCAAAGAACTCGAAAACGATCTAGCCCGTTTCCGGCGAGCGTTACAGGCGATGCCCGAAACCAGCGCAATAGCACGTATGCAGCGCGACCGCGTCCAAAGCACGCTAAGCCAAGTTATCGCTCGAACGGAGCGAGTTGATTCCACTGAAGATCGCAATGCTTTAGTTCAGGTATTCAAGCCTCGCCTGTCGGTCGAAACCGACGATCTCAAAGAGGCAAAAGCAGTCGGGCATATTGCCGAGCTCGTCAGCGCACCAGGCATTCTCGAGTATTGGAAATCAGCGCCCTACCTTCTCAACTTTATGCGCGACTACAAACTACGGGAAAAGCTACAGGCGGTGAAGCTGCGGCCGCCGAGCGAATTACGTAAAGCTATTCGGGCAGCCACTCCATTTTCCATTAGCAAAGAGCAGGTGGAGGGCTACGAGGAGATACCGTTTCGCAACGGTCGAATGCGCGCCTTAGCAAACAGCGCTTTCCAGCACGGGCTCGATCGCGCGCTGTGGATTTCACCAAGTCGACCATCCTTTGGGGAGCCCGTTCCGGTGACAAAGACATTGGTCTTTTCCGACTGGTCGATGGTCCCAGACGCAATCGCTGCACTCCTCTCGCATGAGGCAAGCCGGCGCATGAACATGTCATCTGATATCGTCAGTCGTACCAGCAGACCTATCGGCGTTGAAGAAATGATGCCAATGCTGTGCCCTTCGCCCAGCCTTGCGGCCTGGGCTGATCCATTGGCGTTGGAGAGCCGCTTTGGGCGCGCTTTTACATACGATCAATTGCAAGATCAGGTTTGTATCGTTCTTAGAGAGCGGATCGAACCAGCTTGTCTTGCCCGACTTTCAGAGCAATCTGATCGCCTATTGCCGCTTTTGTTGGGATCTGAACTAGGTGAACATATCGCCTGGGGTGAACTCGGTGCCATCGAGCATGATGGCGACGATGAGCATGGGGCAATGGCTCGCACCATTGACGTGATCGGGCGCGCCCTAGACTCTGATGATCATCACAGCGATGCTGATGCTCGAGACGTATGCCAAAAGCTTGCGGAATTTGCCTTAGGATCGCCTGCAACATGTGCCCTTCGTGCACTTGCTCGACTATGCCCAGAATTGTCAATTGATGATCCAGGCCTGATCAGCGCGGCTATCGCTATCGCGTTAGGATTCCGCAGTTTGTATAACCAGCCTGAAAGTCGGGCGCTACTGGAGGAATCATCCCCACTCAATTATTGGCGCCAGATAAATGCTCATGCTGCGCAGAACGACCTAGCCGCGGTCCTGGATGAGTACCTTCATATCGTAATGGAAAGTGAAAGAGCGGACCAATATGATGCGGCTGAACGTGCGCGGCTGATTGCGGCGAAGGTTGTGGAAGTAGTCGCATTGAGACCGGCTCAGATCACACTAGACCATTGGACTGTCGGACGATCGCGCATGGAGGACCAAACTTTCGAAGTGCGCGCCCGCTTTGCAATGCGATTTGCGACAAAATCTGAAGAGGAAAAAGGCGTTCGAAGAACGACCCTCGTGCAAGCAGCATTCAAATCACCGTTTCGTCCATTCGTTCTCGCATCGACATCAATCGGACAGGAAGGCTTGGATTTCCATCCGTATTGCGCGCGCATCGTGCATTGGAATTTACCTCGAAATCCGGTCGATATTGAACAGCGTGAAGGCCGGGTCCATCGCTTTAAGAACCACGCCGTTCGTCGCAACATAGCAGCCAAGTTCGGAGATTGCGCTCCAAAAATTGCGAACACGGAACCATGGGCAGCGATGTTCGAAGCCGCGCACGATTCTGAAATCAGCGAAGGCCGCCCCGGCGATGTCGTGCCGTACTGGGTTTATCCAGGCGAAGCGAAGATTGAACGCATGGTTCTCATGCTGCCCTTTAGCCGTGAGGTCGAGCGCTACAAAAATCTGATGAAATCGCTGGCAAACTATCGATTGGCCTTCGGACAACCTAGGCAAGATGAATTGATTGAGCTCTTCTCGTCCATGAACGACGATATCTTGCAGGAGCTGGCTGAACTACAGATTTCACTAAGGCCCCCGTCTTCTTAGACCGTCGTGCTCAGCTCATCACAGAAGTTTGCGCCTTCTCTGGACCATTTAGTGTATTTGACAGGGAACCACATGACTAATCCCGGGCACATGTTTGATCTGACCAAACTCAGTTCGCATTGGACGGGTTCCCTTATAGCGGAACTTGAAGAACCGATTACCCGGGGAATCGCCAGGCTCCGCGAGCAATCACAGGGCCAAGCATGCCTTGGATTCGCGCTGATCAGCGAGTTCGACTACGACGGGATGCTGGAGCATGTTGATCTCGTCCAGCCGTATGCCAGCAAAACCGATGCAGATGCCGGCCTCATCCAAAGGCTGGATGCGCATGAGCAAAGCGTTCTGACACGGGATGTTGGCTGGAAGCGGATCTATGACAACGTCCTTCCGCCAGGCATGCTTCCCGCAACCTTAAATGTCATGCCTGGAGACTTCGGCAACCAGTTCATCGGGCGCGGCTTCAAACACACGATCCCATATGACTCGATCTACGTCCGTATGATTCGCATTGACGGCGACAATGGTGATCTCGTCGATCAGTTGCTTTCGCTTGATGGCCTGCAATCTTCTGTCGTGGATTACCTTCACCAATTGGGGAAACGTAACGAACCGGAAGGTTGATTGGCATTGGGTAAGCAGTGGTCGACAAAGTTGAATCACCCTCCGATCGGGCTTTCGCCATATTTGCGCAATATGTCGTCGAACGCTTCGGCCATCAGACCCTGAAGGCTAACACCTTGTTTGCGTGCGCAAACGTGCATGGCGAGCGACATCTCAGGCGAGAAGTAAGCTGAAATGGCCTTGCGTCCAATGCGGCTCGGCGGGGTTGGCGTCATAGCTTCCGGATCCGCAGACGTGGCCTGACGCGTTTCCTCGGATACTTGCACCCGACTGCCCTGCACGCCGCCCCTAGGTTTGTCGGCGAGGTTAGAAAATCGGCTCATGTCGTCACACCTCCACATGTGCGGCGGTGGACATGTTCACATGTGCGATGGTCCACATGTGAAGAGCAGTGATTTCAGCCGATGCCTTGCCGTCTGGCTCGAACTCAAGAACTGCGGCGCCTGCCGCACTGGCATGGCGATAGACAGCGCGATCGGGCAGCATGCGCGGACAAGGCGCGATGCCGAAGCCTCGGATCAGTTCGACCGCATCCTCATACATCCTCGGCGCATGCGGTGGCCCGGCGGTGAACACAACAAAGGCTGGCTTGTTGTAAAGCCGAACCAGACTGACGGTGGTCTTGATAGCTGCCAGATCAAAGGCACTCGGGCGACAGGGAATCAACACAATGTCGGCTACTTCCACTGCCCTGCTGGCCGCGCTGTCAGCGTGTGGCGGCGTGTCGATGACAATGAAGGTGGCACCTTGCCCCTTTGCTGCATCTATCTTCGCCTGAATGCGCGGCGGGGCACTGTCGATCACCTCGGGTGCTTTGTCGGAGCGCCAGGTGCCCCACTGGGTTGCCGTGGCTTGCGGATCAGTATCGATGATGAGTGCAACCGCGCCCGATGCTTCGGCAGCGGCCGCGAGGTTCACCGACAACGTGGTTTTCCCTGAGCCGCCCTTCTGGCTCACAACGGCGATAATCGTCATGGTAGTTCCTTCACATATTCACATGTGGACGGGTGGAGAAGTGAGACCGTGGACGGCTCATCCACCGAGATGGTCTTGGCTTTCGTGATCGCTGACGCGTCGCTCCATGCCCACCATAAGTCGCGCGGCTAGGTGCGACATAGGACCGGGAGGTGGTTCGATCGGCGGGCTAGTCATTCCAGACTGCGATTGCTGAGCTTGCCGCTCGGTGGCCCGAAACAAGCCAGAGAGGTTCACACCTGCCGTCCCTGCCCGCCGGATCATCCCGGAAAGGCACCGGCCCGGCGACAGCACCCGATAACGATGACCCAGCGGCAGTTCGGCATTCCGGTCGATCAACAAGACGCTCAATGCCGCCCGCTCTCGCCCAAATTGCTGGCAAGCCCGACCCCATGTGCTTTGTGCAATGCCCAGCCGCCCGCAACTTCGCCACGATGCCTCGACGAGGTTGGGCCATGTCGGCCCGCCCAGCGTCTCGACCACGTTGCGATACCCCTCGGTCGCTACGCTGAGTGCAGTCGTCGGTCTGATCCGCTCCAGCGGATCGCACTCGGGCGCGGTACGTTTTCGTGATGAGTTTTTGTCTTGTATATTGGGTGCGCAGTTTTCTTCCGGCGCGTCGGAAGTTTTCAGTGAACGGGCCTCGGTGTTGGGCGCGGATTCGATGGCGGCGAGCATGGCGGACAAGGCCTCGCGAATGGCGATCAAGCGGTCGATGCTCTTGATCCGCGCAGTCCGACCATCAGGCAGGACCGTCTCCGCTCGTTCGCGCAGATCATCGTCGTCCGCTTCGCGGATGCGCTGTCCCAACTGGCGGATTTCGGCACGACATTGCTGAATGGCTCGAGCTTGAAGTTCCAGAGCTTCGGCCTTGGCCCGCATCTCGGCAAAGCGGTCGACGAGTGGCGCAAGGTTGATTCCGGCGGCCCAGACGATCGCGCCATCTTGGCGGTCGCCCGCGCGCTCGCCATTGATCCCCGCGTTGCGGACGATGAAACCTGCTTGCTCCAATTCGCGCTCGGCTGAATTGATAGAGCGTGGGGTGAGACCCAAGGCTACGGCAAAGCGACAAGCCTGCGTCCACACCGCGCAAATGCGGCCGGTCAAGTAGTCGCCGTCCATCGTCTTCAGCACATAGTGCCGGACCAGTGCGACCGCCGAAGAGGACAAGCCGAAGCCTGGTCGCGCAACTTGTTCGAACAGCCGTAACATCTCGAAGCGGGTCGCGCCAGGAGGCAGCCCCCTGTGGGCAAGGGTGGTGCTCATAACACCTCTCCCGCCAAAATGGCACTTGCGTGCGAGTCCCCGCAGAGATAAGATTCCGCCATAGCCGCACAGCTATTCAATGAGCCGCTGCGAAGGGTTGCCGCCCTTCCAGCGGTTTTTTGTTGGCCTGGTGGTGGCCATCGCCCGCCACCCGGCCAGCCATATTTTGCCAAGACTTGTCTGGCGGCTTGAGCTATGTTGCCATCAAGCGAGGCGCTTGCGCTCACGACTAGCCGGTACGCGAGAGGCCTTCGTACAAATCGCGTACACAAACAATTTCGGGGCTTGATTTTATCGCATAAAAACAAGGTGGTTACGCGAGATCGCCATTCCCCTTCACACGGGTGGGGTCGCAGGTTCAATCCCTGCCGCGCCCACCATAAACCCTCCCCAACACCCGAATTTATGGATGGCCTCCTCGGCCGTGGCCCCGCATTCTTTGGCCCGCAGACCAGACAATCCCTGAAGGCCCCTCGGAAACTACGCTGGTCCGGCTGCCGTTTCCCCGCTCCGTCGCCGCGATCTGGGTAGTTTCCGAACCTTTTGCGCTTCGCACCTAGGTCTAAGGTTTAGGGGCCCATGTGGCGTCCGGTCTTTGCATTCCGCTCGGCCTGGCTCGTTTCACAAGGAAAACAGCCAATGCGCAAAGCCCTATTGGCCCAGGTCGCCCTGTGCTTTCTCGCAGGATGTGCCGAATATGGTGGCGGAGAGTCCATGCATTCGCAGGGAAACCGCTTCGACTACAACCGCCCCGACCCCAGCTACGGCGGCTATGAGGCCGATCGCTACTATCGCGAAGACGCAGGCCGCTACCGCGAGCGCCGGATGAGCAACAGCGACCGACTCTATCGCGGCCATGACGGGCGTTACTACTGCCGCCGTTCGGACGGAACCACCGGCCTCGTCGTCGGCGGGATTGCCGGCGGCGCGCTGGGCAACGTGATCGCCCCCGGCGGTTCCGAAGTGCTCGGCACGATCCTCGGCGCCGTGCTTGGCGGCGTCGCCGGCCACGAAATCGACCGCGGGCGGGACGTGCACTGCCGCTGACGCGCTCGCCACCCTTACGTTTTCTTACGTCGGGTCCGGCCCTCAACCGGGGGATCGGACCGTCCAAGTCGGAGGTAATTCATGTCACTGGGCCTTGTACTCATCATCGTGCTCGTCGTCTTTCTTGCGGGCGGCTTCAGCGGAAGGTTGGGCGGTTACGGATATGGCTACGGCAATGGCGGGATCGGCGTCATCGGGATCATCCTGATCGTCGTCGTGATCCTGCTGCTGACCGGCCGCATCTGACGCTGCCTGCATCGCCCCGTCACCACCCCATAAGCAGGAGCCGCTTGATGCGCTCAATCATCACCATGGCGGCACTTGTCGCCGCTGCCGTGCCGCTGGCCCCGGCTGCGGCGCAGTCCATGCAGGGCTATACCGCCGGCCCGACGCGGCTCTATTCCGGGCCGCTGCGCGCTTATCCCAGCGTCCGCACCATCCGTGGCGGGACAAGGGTCAGCGTCCATGGCTGCCTGCGCGACTGGAGCTGGTGCGACGTGACCTACCGCACCGATCGCGGCTGGATCGCCGGCAATGCGCTGCGCATCCGACAGAATGGGCGTCGCCACGGCCTTGCGGCCGACATGGGTATCGGCGTGACCACGTTCTCGTTCGGCGCGTACTGGGACAACCACTATCAGGGCCGCACATTCTATGGCCAGCGCCAGCGCTGGCAATCGCAATACGACCGCGCCTACCGCCCCGAATGGGGCGATCGTGAGCAGCGCCCCGGAGAGGATACGCAACGCAACCGCGGGCGGACCCCTGACCGCAATCACAGCGAGGGCGTCGACGGCGAGGGCCGGCAAGGCGGGGGCAATCGGGATGAGAACCAGCGTGGCCAGGACCTGCGGGGCAAGGACCTCCATGGCGACAACCGAAAGGCCCAGGAACAGCACCGCCGCGCGCAGGAGCCAGGCCAGCGCAAGGACGATCCGGCCACCCCTCATTACACCGGCGAGCCCTACCAGTTTCCCGATCACGCCACCCTGACGGCGCAGCCCGAGCCCGGGGATCCCAGGCCTGCGACCCAGGAGACGAACACCAACAGCGGGCGCGTCCACCCGGTCCGCGGCGAAGCCCAGACCGATAGTGCCAGGCACCCGCAATACTGACTGCGTCTTGGCTCGATAATGCCTCCCCTCCCGTATGATCGGGCCAAGACACAGCGGAGCGTGCCGGAACTGATGCTGCGGCAAGGTTCCGGCACCCTCTTGCCAAACACCACGGGCCCTTACCGCAGGGCTCGCTACGAGAGTATCACGTTATGTCGCTGATCAACCTCATCATCATTCTGATTGTAGTCGGGGTCATCCTCTGGCTGATTAACAATTACGTGCCGATGGACGCCAAGATCAAATCCATCCTCAACGTGGTCGTCGTGATCGCGGTGGTGTTGTGGCTGCTGCAAGCGTTCGGTCTGCTGACCTCGCTCAATGCGATCCACGTCGGCAACTGATCTCCGCCGTTTCGATCAAGAAGCGCGAGCCATCGGCCAACCGGCCGGTGGCTCGCGCTATTTGCAATAGAGTGGGTGCTAACGAAGTGTGTTAAACATCGTTAGCAATAGGGGCTTGAAATGACGAAGAGACTTCACAGCAAGGCCCCCAGGTGCAGGAGGCCTGCTGCCTCGTCCGTGCAGTGGTAAGCCCCCCACGAGACGCAGCCGCAGCATCGCAAAGGAAAGGTCTGCCGCAAAGGCCGGTACTGCCGGTCGTGGCGATCGGGGCTTCGGCTGGCGGGCTCGAGGCGACCTCGCGTCTGTTTGACGTACTGCCGGCAACGACCGGCATTGCGTTCATCGTCGTCCAGCACCTCGATCCGCATCACAAGAGCCTGATGGTCGAGCTCCTCGCCGAGCACACTGCGATGTCGGTGGTAGAAGCGACACACGGCTGCCCGCTCGCGCCTGATCATGTCTATGTCATCCCGCCCGGCCGCTACCTTTCAGTGCGCGCGGGGACCTTGCGGCTTTCCGCGCCCGAAGCAGGGCACGGGGCACGCCTGCCGCTCGATTGGCTGATCCGGTCGCTTGCCGCCTCCTGCGGAAACCAGTGCGCGGCGGTGATCCTTTCGGGCACCGGCGGCGATGGCAGCAACAGCATCGCCGCGCTGCACGCCGCGGGCGGGATGATCATCGCCCAGGCCCCGGACGAAGCCGAGCATCCCGGCATGCCGCAGGCCGCGCTCGATACCGCGCTGGTCGATGCAGCGCTGCCGCTGGCGGCAATGCCCGAAGTGCTGATCGCCTTTGCCGCGCGCGTCACGCAGCCCGGCTTCATTGCCAGCGCGCCACCCGTGCTGGATACCGGCGCCGGGCTTGCTGCGATCCTTGCCGCGCTCAAGCACATGACCGGGCAGGACTTCAGCTACTACAAGCCCGGCACGATCACCCGTCGGATCGCGCGGCGCATGGCACTGCTGGCCATGACCGCTGGCGACATGGCCGCCTACGCCGAGCGCCTGCTCGGCGATGCGGCGGAATGCGCCCTGCTAGCGAGCGACCTGCTCATCAACGTGACAAGCTTCTTCCGCGATCCCGGAGTGTTCGAAAGCTTAGAAAACGAGATCCTGCCCGGCCTGATCGAGCGGCTGACACCGGGGCAGGCGCTGCGCATCTGGGTGGCCGGCTGCAGCACCGGAGAGGAAGCCTACTCGATCGCCATGATCTGTCACGATGCGCTTGCGGGCGTGCGGCGGGATCTCAAGTTGCAGATCTTCGCCTCGGACCTCGATCCCGATGCCGTCGCCGCCGCGCGCGAAGGACTCTATTCGCACGATATTGCCTCGGTGGTCTCGCCCGAACGGCTCGCGCGCTATTTCATCGACGAGGACACCGGCTACCGCGTGGTGCCGGCGCTGCGCAGCCATGTCGTGTTCTCGGTGCAAGATGTCCTCAGTGATCCGCCCTTCTCGCGTCTCGATCTCATCTCCTGCCGCAACCTTCTGATCTACCTCGATGCGGCAGCGCAAGGCCGGATCATCTCGCTGTTCCATTTTGCGCTCAAGGAAGGCGGCGTCCTCATGCTCGGCATGGCAGAGACCATTGCCAAGCTTGACGGGCGTTTCGAACCGGTGGCGCGTGCCGAATGCTGTTATCGCCATGTCGCCAGGACTCGCCCCGGCGAGGCGGGCTTTCCGCTGAGCTTCGATGGCAAGATGCCGGTGCTCGCGGCAACCGGGACCGAGTTTCCGGCCGCCCGGCGCAGCCTTGCTGAAATCTGCGGGCGGGCCGTTCTGGCAAACCACGCGCCCGCCGCGGTACTGATCAACCCGCAGCACGAATGCCTCTTCTCGATGGGGCCGACGCACCGGTACCTGAGAGTCACGCCCGGCTATGCCACGCAGGACCTGCTCGGCATGGCCGTGCCCGGCCTCAGGACGCTGCTGCGCTCTGCAATCAGGCGCGTCAGCCGCGAGGAACCGCGCGTCGATGGCGGGACGGCGCAGCTCACGATCGACAGCGCCCAAGTCGATCTGCGCATCACGGCCGAATTGCTGATCGATACGGCGGAACAGCTGGTCCTGGTCTGCTTTTCCGAGCAGCCAGCGGGCGCCACGGCGGCGGCGCAGGACATGGTCCCGGAGCGGGCCAGCCGCATTGCCGATCTGGAGCGCGAGCTGATCGAAACGCAGACCGAGCTGCAATCCTCGATCCACGACCGCGAGATCGCCAACCAGGAGCAGAAGGCGATCAATGAGGAAGCGCTCTCGGTCAACGAAGAGTTCCAGTCGACCAACGAGGAACTGCTCACCTCGAAGGAGGAACTGCAATCGCTCAATGAGGAGCTGACCGCGCTCAACAGCCAGCTGCAGGAAACTCTCGAACGCCAGCGGCTGGCCTCGGACGATCTCCAGAACGTACTATTCAGCACCAATGTCGGCACGATGTTCCTCGATGCGCAGCTCAGGATCCGGCTGTTCACCCCGGCGATCAGCCCGCTCTACAACGTGATCGCCAGCGATGTCGGCCGCCCGCTCGCGGACCTCAGGCCGATTGCCGATGATCCTGAACTGCTCGGCGATGCGCAGCGCGTGCTGGACAACGAGGCGACGATCGAACGCGAGGTGCACGCACCCGGCGATACCTGGTACGTGCGCCGCATCTTCCCCTACCGCGCGCACGACAGCAGCATCGAAGGCGTGGTGATCACCTTTGCCGACATCACTGATCGCAAGCACACGACCTCGGCGCTCGAGGAAGCCAAGCTCGAGGCCGAGCGCGCCAACGCGGCCAAGTCGCGCTTCCTCGCCGCAGCCAGCCACGATCTGCGCCAGCCGCTGCAGGCGCTCGCGCTGCTCAAGGACTTCCTCGCCCCCAACGTGACCGGCGCGCGCGCGGCAGAGCTCATGGCGCGTTTCGACAAGACGCTGGGCGCGCTTTCGGGCATGCTCGACGTGCTGCTCAACATCAGCCAGATCGAGGCAGGCGCGGTGCAGCCCGAGTCCGTGGTGTTCCCGGTGGGCGAAATTCTCGAGCGGCTGCACGGGGAGTTTTTTGCCCTCGCCGAAGCGCGTGATCTCTCCTTGCGGTTCATGCCAAGCGCGGCCTGGGTCGAAAGCGATCCGCGCCTGCTCGAACAGATGGTCCGCAATCTTCTCGGCAACGCCGTCAAGTACACGCGCACCGGGCGGGTCCTCCTGGGCTGCCGACGGCGCGGCGACCAGTTGCGCATCGAGGTTTGGGATACCGGCATCGGCATCGAGACCTCGCAGCTCGAGAGCATCTTCGAAGAATTCCACCAGGTCGATAATCCGGCGCGCGAAAGCGGGCTGGGGCTCGGGCTCGGGCTGTCGATCGTGCGGCGGCTGGGCCGGTTGCTGCGTCATCCCGTCGAAGTCCACTCGGTGCCGGAGCACGGCTCGGTCTTCGCGATCACCGTGCCGCTCCGCAGAGGCGCGATGCGCTTGCCGCCCCCTCCCGCGCCCGATCGCGCGCCCGCACCCGAACCCGACCCGATCGCGCGTCCCTCGGCGATCATGGTGGTCGAGGATGACCCAGACCTGCTCGAACTCGTTTCGCAGCTGCTGCGCGACAACGGCCATATGGTGAGCAGTGCGCGCGATGCGGCGGAAGCGCTGCGGCTGGTCTCTGGCGGTGCGATCCGCCCCGATATCCTGCTCACCGATTACAACCTGCCCGCGCGGCAGAGCGGTGTGGACTTGCTTATGGCTCTGAGGGTGCGGTTGCAGCGTCCGCTCCCCGGCATCGTGCTCACCGGCGATATATCGACTGCGGCGCGCGCGAGGATTGCTGAGGCGGAGTGCATCCATCTCAAGAAGCCGGTCAATCCTGCCGCGCTGCTGTCCGCGGTGGAATCGCTCTGCCCGCCGGCGCCCACGCCTGTTGCCACGCTGCCACCGGGCCACGCGCCGCAAGTGGTGCCGGTTACCTATGTGATCGACGACGAGCCCCACGTCTGCGAGGCAATCCGCAACCTGCTCATCGCGCATGGCCGTGAAGTGGAAGACTTCACGAGTGCCGAGGATTTCCTCGCGGTCTACCGCGCGGGACGGCCGGGGTGCCTGCTGGTCGATGCGCATCTGCCCGGGCTGAGCGGCATAGGTCTGCTCGGCGAACTGCGCGCGCGGGGCGATCACCTGCCGGTCATTCTCATCACTGGCGATGGCGACATCGGCCTCGCGGTGGCGGCCATGCGCGCGGGCGCCTGCGATTTCATCACCAAGCCGGTCGGCCGCGACGCCTTGATGGACAGCATCGACCGCGCGGCCGAGCAATCGCACACCATCCGTATTGCCGATGTCGCGCAGGCCGAAGCGGCTGCCGGCTATGCCGCGCTGACCACGCGGCAGAAGGAAGTGATGGAAATGGTGCTCGCCGGCGAGCCCAGCAAGAACATCGCCGTCGATCTCGGCATCAGCCAGCGCACGGTCGAGAACCACCGCGCCGAGATCATGCACCGGATGGGCGTTCGCTCCTTGCCGGAGCTCGCGCGCAAGGTCCTGATGATCGAAGGCTGATCGCCAAAACGGCAATGGGGCCGGCTTGACGCCGACCCCATGCCAAGGCCCTAAGACCCGATCCGGCGTGCAAGATCAGAAGCCCGAACCGGGACCGTAGCTGATTTCCACGCGGCGGTTCTGCACTTCGCGCACACCGTCGGCGGTGGGCACTCGCTGGTTGGTCTCGCCAAAGGCCTTGCTGCTGATTGCGCTGGCAGCAATGCCGTGCCCGGTCAGATAGGTCTGAACCGCGCTGTCGCGACGTGCCGAGAGGCCGAGGTTGTAGTTCGCGGAGCCCGAGCTGTCGGTATGGCCGGCAAGCATGATGCCGACATTGCTGCAATTGCCATAAGCCTGAACCGCGTTGTCGAGCACGCTGGCCGCCTCGGGCGAGATGTCAGACATGTCCCAGTCGAAGAACACGATGAACGGGCCGCGATTGCAGGAAACGACCGGCGGCGGGGGCGGCGGAGGCGGGGGCGGCATATAGGCCGGCTGCGGAGGCGGCGGAGGCGGAGCGGCCTCGGGTTCCGGCTCGGCGGCGGCCCTGCCGAAGTTGAACGTCAGCGTGGCCAGCAGCGAATGCGAGCGCAGATCGGCCCTGCGGGCGACGCCATCGGCGGCAAGGAAGTTCCTCGCGCCATCGGGGCGGAAGTAGCGGTACTTCACGCCCAGATCGACATTGCGGCCGATTGGCATCGTCAGTCCGGCCAGCGCTTGCCAGGCGAAGCCATGATCGCGATCGACCAGCGGCACCGCGCCGGTCAGGTTTTCGCTCAGCCGCGTCGTGGCATAACCCGCACCGGCGCCTAGATAGGCCTTGATCCCGCCCCAGTGGCCAATTCCGATAAGGGCGTTGCCCATTGCGGCGATGGCACTGGTCCGGCCGACTAGGCCGGTGCTTGGGGTATATTCGCCATTGGGCAGCGGTGTGCCGACCGGGCGTGCCTGCGAGCGCAAGTTGGAGCGCGCATAGAAGCCTTCCGCCTCGAGCCGGAAATGGCCGAAGTCATAGCCCAGTGCGCCGCCCGCTTCCCAGCCAGTCTTGAACCGGTCGGTGTGCTCATAGCCTTGCGGGCTGGAGACTTCCGAGCTCTCCTGCTTCACCGCGCCGCCTTCGAGCGTGATGTAGGGTCCGGTGTCGTTGGCATGGGCACTCACGCCCATCGTACTGGTGGCCAGCATCAGGCCGACTAGAATTTTCCTCATGAAAAGTCCGTTCATTGTTGTTGGAGCCGCAGGATGCGACCCTTGGGTAAGAGGAGAAGGCACAAGGGACCGCGCACAGGCCACGCGGCAGCCGGCGGGTTACGGTGCAGTGTCAGTTTTGCAGGCTCCGTGGGAGGTGAGCTCCCGTGGCCTTGGTGGGCCGGACGTCAGAGCGCCGGCGGGAAAGGCAAGCCAGCGGTTGCAAGCAACCGCCAGCTTGAAGTGTAATGCTGCCAGGCCTGGGGGGCGCGAATGACCTGGCTGTGACGATCGGGTCTCTACGACCTGGGGGAACGGGCGATCGCCGGCACCGACATTCGACTAGACCAGTCCAGCGGGTTGGCACAGCTTCGGAATCTACGCATGCCCATGGGTACGCATGGCGCCCTGGGCGCCGCGACGGTCATCTGGAGCGGCGGCACCGCCCCTTGTCATCGGCCTTCCGGCGCGTCGTGCCTAGACCAAAACCGGCGTTTCGCCGGGGCCGGGCGGCGCGTCGGGTACTTCGACCTCGATCCGCCCCGCTTCCAGGCGCACCGGGAAGGTTCTGAGATCGGGATAGGCGGCCCCCAGGCATTTGCCGGTCAGCACGTCAAACCGTGCGCCGTGCAGCGGACACATCACCGCGCCGCGCCGCACGCGCCCTGGAGAGAGCAGCGCCGCCTGATGCGTGCAGCGGTCGTTGAGCGCGCGGTAGGTGCCATCATCCGCGCGCAGCACCAGCACGTGCCAACCCGCCAGCCGCGCCGCGAACTTGCCCACGGCCGGGAATTCGGCCTCGGGCAAGAGGTCAATCCATGTCGTGCTCATTCGGTTGCGGCCCACCAGTCTTCCATCAGCGGCGTGATTGCGCGGGCGACCAGTTCGATCACCGGGCTGCCGGGCTTCGAGAGATAGGCAATCGCGCCGTGGCCCTGATCCGCAGGCGCGCCGCCGAGCACGAGCTCCCAGCCGTCCGCCAGCATGGCCGCCGCGGTGTCCGCCACCGAATCGACCCATACGCCCAGATGCGAGCGGCCCAGCGCGCGCATCGCATCATAGGCCGAGCCCGGTACGCTTTCGATCAGCTCCATCCGCAGCGGACCCTGATGCGAATAGACGACGCGCAACTTTGCCTCCAGCTGCTCTCCGTGCGCGTTCCATACCGGCATGGGATCGAAGGTCCGCACCGGTGTCCAGGTGCAGTCCATCGTCGCGCCGAACTGGGCCATCGCCGCCTCAAGGTTGTCGACGATTACGCCGTGATGAAAGATACCCGCCAAAATCTCCATTCGCATCACTCCCATCTCGCTCGCTGAACTTCAGCAAGCCTATGTTTTATCGATTCAAAAATAGCCATTTCGAACTCTGAAAGCATTGCTTTACAAGCATACATGAATGTTTTTAAACTGTCCACGGAACCGCGCCGTTCCAGGAGAGGTACCGATGTCCGAAGCCCTGACCGCCCAGTCGCCCTTGGCAGAGTCCCCTGCCGACGATCTGGCACGCATGACCTGGGAACGCGAGCGCAGCGGTCCGCCCGTCGACTTTCCCGCGCTGCCGTCGATCCCCGGCGGCCGTTATGTCGATCCTGCCTTCCTCGAACTCGAGGACACGGGGATGTGGCAGAAGTCGTGGCTCTATGCCGGCCATGTCGACCAGCTTCCCGAGCCCGGCTCGTGGTTTCTCTGCCGCAACACCGGCTCCCCCGTCATCGTTACCCGCACGCTCGCCGGCGACATCCGCGCCTACTACAACACGTGCCAGCACCGCGGCGCACCTCTCGTAAAGGAGGAGAGCGGCACCTCGCGCGGCTTCGTCTGCGGCTACCACGGCTGGTCCTATACGCTCGAAGGCAAGCTCACGGCGGTACGCGACCGGCGCGACTTTGCCGCAGATTTCGATTTTTCCTGCCATTCGCTCAGCCAGGTGCGCTGCGAACTGCTCGGCAGCATGATCTTCCTTAACGCCGATTCCGATGCGCAGCCGCTGATGGATCATATCGGCCCGATGGCGGCGGAGCTCGAACAACTCCAGCTCGAGAAGCTGCGCCTTGTCGACAGCCGGACCTACGAGACCGAGTGCAACGTCAAGGTGCTGCTCGATGCGTTCCTCGAAGTCTATCACCTGAAGTCGATCCAC
>CAILIO010000357.1 GCA_903834285.1 uncultured Sphingomonadales bacterium
CCAGATTGTAATCGATCGCGCTGTAGACGGTGTCGGTGCCTTGCCCGAACAGCTCGATCACTTGGTCGCCGGCATTGTCGACGTAGTAGGTGTCGTCGCCGGTGCCACCCGTCATCGTGTCCGCGCCGGCACTGCCGTCGAGGATATCGTTGCCGGCAAGGCCGGTTAGCGTGTTGTTGGAAGCGTTGCCATAGAGCGTGTTATCCAGGCTGTTGCCGGTGGCCGCAATGGCGGTGCCTGTCAGCACAATTTGCTCGGCATATGTCCCGACCAGACTGTAGTCCACCGAGCTGTAGACAGTGTCGATGCCTTCGCTGAAATTCTCGATCACCTTGTCGCCGACATTGTCGACATAGTAGGTGTCGTTGCCGGTGCCGCCGGCCATCGTGTCCGCGCCCACCCCGCCGTCGAGGAGATCGTCACCGCCAAGGCCGCTCAGCGTGTTGTCGACATTGTCGCCATTGAGCGTGTTGGCTTGGCTGTTGCCGGTGGCCGCGATGGCCGAGCCCGTCAGCTGCAGCGTCTCCACATACGTCCCCGCCAGACTGAAGCTGACCGAGCTGACGACGAGGTCATTGCCTTCGCTGAAATTCTCGATCACCTGATCGCCCACGTTGTCGACATAGTAGGTATCGTTGCCGGTGCCGCCGATCATTGTGTCCGCACCCGCCCCGCCGAAGAGGTTATCGTTGCCGCCAAGGCCGGTCAGCGTATTGTTGGAAGCGTTGCCGAAAACCGCGTTGTTCTGGCTGTTGCCGGTGGCGGCGATGGCTGTGCCCGTGAGCTTGATATTTTCGACATAAGTCCCGGTCAGACTATAGTCCACCGAGCTGTAAACGGTGTCGTTGCCTTCGTTGAACTTCTCGATCACTTTGTCGCCAGAATTGTCGACGTAGTAAGTATCGTCGCCGGTGCCACCGATCATCGTGTCGGCGCCCAGCCCGCCATCAAGCGTATCGTTGCCGCCATTGCCCGTGAGCGTGTTGATGGCATCGTTGCCGGTGATCGTGTCATTGCCCGATCCGCCGATGGCATTCTCGATCAGCGAGGCATTGCTCCCGCCGAACGTCAGGGCATTGTAGATGTTGCCGCGCGCAGTATGTCCGTCGCCCAGATCCGAGGCCTGCGCCGCGCTGAACAGTGAAGCGCTGCCCGGGGCAAGATTGATCTGCAGATTGGTCGTATAGGCCGACAGGTCATAAGTATCGGTGCCGCCGCCGTCCCAGATCGTCGCGAAAATGACATTGGCACCCGGCGCAATCGCAACCTGGCCATCGACCACCGTGTTGCCGTTGGCCGGGGTCCAGACATACGTCGTATCGCCGCTGTTGACGGTATAATCCGCACCATAGAGCGTCTGCAGCGCGGCGATATCCAGCATCATGTAGGTCTGCGGCGCACCCCAGACACCGAAATGGATATAATCGATCGGCGCCCCGGCATAGCTGCGGTACGACATCACGGTGAATTCCGAATTATCGTAGTCGAACGGCACCGCCACCCCGGCCACGCCGCCGCCTTCCTGGCTGTGCTTCAAGCCCAGCGAGTGGCCCATTTCATGCAGATAGGTGTACCAGGCATAGTTCCCGGCCACCGGGGTCTTGAGCGAAGCAGACGGGTACGGATCGTACTGGTTGCCGAAGAACGAATCCCCGCCGTAGATGCCGTTGCTCGGATAATAAGCATAGGCGGTGCCGGGGTCGTCGGAATTGGCCACGCGAATGGTCGCTGTCCCGCTCCCGGCCCCTGCATAAGTGATGCTCAGGTTGGTGAACGAACTCGCCGAAAAGGCAACCGACGCAGCGGACTCCTGATTGTAGAGCGTGCTGCCAAGCGCGGAATGCAGCGCCTTCATTTGCTGCGCAGTAAGCTGGGAAAACCCCTCGTTCTGGGCGCTGACGCCGTTTCCGCTGCTGTCGCTGAAATAGCCGGCCTGATAGTCGCTGGGCGAATCGGGGTTCGAATAGGTGATGGCACCGGCCCACTTCGTCCCGGCCAGAAGGCCGTCAATGCGGGCGTCCCCGGTTGCCGCAACCGAGCTTACCAGGCTTACGCTGCCGTTTTCCTGCGGGCGGCTCGCGGCCGCCATCTCGCTTGCCGTGGGCAGACCAAAGTCATCCCTCATGGCCGGGAACTGGAATGGAGCCGGTGAAGCGTCAGAGTGGGGTGCGGACGCCTGATTCAGGCCGCCATGCTCCTGCGCGAGGGCAACGACAGCCGAAACAGCCGCCTGAGTCCCTGCGGGGCTGCCAAAATCATCCGACAAAGCGCTGTGCAGCAACGATACCGTTGCTCCGTCATCCTGCGGTCCGGAAGCGCGGTCAAAACCGCCAAACTTGCCACCGCGCGCGCCGCCGCGCGCAAGAGCAACGTCACGAACACCATGCATGGATCAACCCCCAAAAAAAGACAGCAATTACCGGGTACTTGCCCGACACTCTTTTTCGGCGACTTGTGCTGAGGATTACCACTTAAATACGAGGCGGTCGAGCGATCCTTGCAGGCTCCGCACAGGATCGGTGGCCGGGTGGAGAGCCACATCCTTGTCACGAAGTGCAAATGCGGAGGTGGCCCACCGCAGCTGGATGGGAGGGGCAATCAACCGGAGCTACGCACGCGAAACCACAATTCCGCCAAGGTCCTAGGCGAGCAAATCGCTCAACCTTAAGATCCACGATGCATTCTCGTGCTCCTCGCGAAAGGTCCGGCCACCCGTGAAATTCCGCTCGATCTGCATAGCCCTTGCCATCTCGGCCGCGCTGCCCGCATCGGCCCGGGCAGAGCCCGCTCCACAACCCGGATCGATGAGCGTGGCAACCTTCCTCGCCAAGGCCGAGGCATTGAAGGCCAAGGGGATGATGGCGATGTTTTCGTCCGATGTCAGCCTGCTCAAGGCCGAAGTGACCAGCTCCGCCCAGGCCTATCGCCGCCAGCTCAAGGCCGAAGCCGCCAATGGGAAGCCCAGCGCCTGCCCGCCCGAGCGCGCCACGATCAATAGCGAGGACCTTCTCGCGCACATGCAAGGCTACCCCGCCGCCGCGCGCCCCCGCATCCGGGTTTCCGACGCGGTCGGCGATCTCTTCCGCAAGCGTTTCCCGTGCCCCGCACGCTGAAGCGCAGCTCCATGGGAACCAGTGAGCACTGGCAACCCAACCAACGCCGCGAGGCCTACGCTTTCCTGCATCGCGCAAATCTGCGATTCTTGTCGGTCCGATCCCCTCGGCCGAGATCCTGCCGCGATGCGCGCTAGCTGAGACGGACGTTCGCCGCCCCTTGATCACCCCAGTCGATCAAAGGTGCGAAACTGATCGAATGCCATTATTCCTCAGAACCATCACAACTGCGTCAGCCGCAACGAACCCCGACATGTCCGGGCTCCGGCCTCAGGCCGCCGTGGTCCGCGCCCCGAATCGTCCATGCTTGCGAAAGCGCACCATCCAGCGATCAAGAAACAGCTCCAGCGGACGCGCCTGCACACCCAGCTCGGCCAGGCCGGGCAACGTGCCGCTCGCCACGTTGCCCTTGCGGAGCAGGGTCCACTGGTCGCGGCTCATCGGCGCGCCGGGGAGCCACCCGGTCAGCGCAGCGAAAGCGGCCGAGATGCCGTCCGGCAGCTCGAGGAAGCGCGGCGCGCGCCCGGCCGCCTTGGCGATGCGGCGGTTGAGATCGCCGATGGTGATCTGCTCGGGCCCGCCGAGTTCGAAGGTCTTGCCCGCAAATGCAGCAGGGGCGGCCATCACGTTGGCAATCGCATCGGCCACATCGTCAACGAACACCGGCTGGAAGCGCGAATCCGCAGCGAACACCGGCATGATCGGCGCGCCGGCGATCAACCCCGCGAAGAGATTGATGAAGGCGTCATCCTCGCCGAACACGACCGAGGGGCGCAGCACGACCGCTTCGGGGAACGCGGCGAGCACCGCCGCCTCGCCCGCCGCCTTGGTGCTCGCGTATGCGACCGAAGACCCCGCTTCGGCGCCGATGGCGGAAACATGGACAAAAGTCTTGGCCCCCTTGGCCCGCGCGATCGCCGCTAGCTTTCCGGCGCCCGAACCTTGCACCGCATCGAGCTTGCCGGTGAACGCGCCGACGAGGTTTACCACCGCGTCGCAGCCCGTCAGCGCGACTTCCAGCGTGTGCGGCTTGGTCAAGTCGACTGCGACCAGCTGGATTTTGCCCAGCCCGCCCAGCGTCTTGAGCCGGTACCCGCGCTCGGGGTGGCGGCTGCACACGCGAAGCCGCGCGCCGCGCGTCAGTAGCACCT
Organism: uncultured Sphingomonadales bacterium; assembly: GCA_903834285.1. Lineage (GTDB taxonomy): Bacteria > Pseudomonadota > Alphaproteobacteria > Sphingomonadales > Sphingomonadaceae > Novosphingobium. The sequence goes on from CAILIO010000357.1 coordinate 4,265, forward strand.
GCGCCACATGCGTGCCGATAAAGCCGCTGCCGCCAATCAGCGCGATCAGCTGCCCTTCGAGATCGCGTGCCATGTCCTTGCTCATGCCTCGGGTTCCAATTTCAGTTCCCGCGCCCCTTGCCACACCCGCGCCCTCCGGTTCAATGGTTTAGGGCACCTGTTGGGTGCAAATGCAGACCGCGGTTGACAAGGGGGCGGACCGTGCCCTATCGGCCCGCTCCTACCCGGCGATCGGCGCACTTGTCGCTCGCTACCGTGCCCAGATGGCGGAATTGGTAGACGCACCAGCTTCAGGTGCTGGCGCTCGCAAGGGCGTGGAGGTTCGAGTCCTCTTCTGGGCACCATTTGTTCTCCCGAGAACACACCAAAACCATCGACAAAACGGCAGAAATCCGCCATTCTGTCCTTGGTTCTGTTCCGTGGAGTTCAAGCTGGTTCCGTCCAGTTCCCCGCGAAACGGGCCATGAGATCGGGCCCAAATGGCCCGCTTTTGCAATCATGGCCCGTGCCGATGGGCGACGCTGAAAGCGACCTGCCAGATGATCCCTGCGGAACAGTGTTCCAACCAAAGCAGGAGAATCGATCATGGCATTATCGGACGTGCAAATCCGCTCTCTCAAACCCACGGACAAACTCTACAAGGTCACCGACGGGAAGGGCCTCTACCTCGAGGTAAGCCCGAACGGTTCGAAGCTGTGGTGTCAATCGGCGTCCAAACGGGACCCACTATCGGCGTGCAAAAGGGGACCACCTGGCGGCGTTGCGTTGGGGTTGATTACGGGCACGGATTTTGCGCTGGGGCTGGCGTAGGGAGGGCGTAGCCCGACCGAAGGCAGCGC
>CAILIO010000358.1 GCA_903834285.1 uncultured Sphingomonadales bacterium
CTCCCGGCCGATCAACTCGATCCGCGCGCCCGCGGCAAGGAATTCTGCGACGAAGGCTTCTGCCGTGGCCCGGTGATCCTCGCGCCCGATATGAAGGCCGCCGCGCGGGCTGAGGAAGCCGTGCTCGGCCAGCCACGGCCCGGATGCCGCGGTGAGCGGATAGATCTGCGGCCCGCCGATGGTTTCGTGCCAGAACGCGGCGGAGCGCCCGGTGGTGTGATAGCCGGGGGTATCCTCCGCCTCGATCAGCAGCACGCGCGCGTGGGGCGCACATTCGGCAGCGAGGCTGGAGCCAGCCATGCCCGCGCCGACAATGGCGATATCGAAATGCTCGGGTTGCATGGCCTCACGCGGTCCTTGCCGGGAGCGCGCGATCGAGGAAGCTGGTGATCGCGGCCATGACCTGACCGCGCACCGGGTCCGCCTCACGCGGGAGTTCGTGCCGCGCTTCAGGGCCCCATGCGACCAGCTCGCCGCGCGGCAAGCGCTCGGCCGCCGCTTCGATCGCGGGCCACGAAACCAGCGCATCGCGCTTGGCCGCCAGCAGCAGGACCGGCGCCATGACCGCCTCGAGCACGCCCGGTGCGCGGAAGACCTCGATCGATGCCGCCGCCCGCTCGACCCAGCGCCAGCTGGCCGGGCCGATCTCCAATTCGGGCCGCTGCGCGCGCCACCACAGCTCGTCGGCATAGCGGTCCGCGTCGTGCGTCAGCAGGCTCATCCGCTCGTCGGTCGGCGCGCCGGGCTTCTCGCTCGTCTTCCAGGCCCGGCGCTCAGGATCGCCGATCGAGCACATGATCTTTCCATAAAGATGCTGAACGAACTGGGGAATCGCCGTGACGAATCCGAGCATCGGCGCGCTCAAAACGACCGTATCGGGGCTTGCCGCCCCTTCCGCCACAGCGCGCAAGACTAGGTGTCCGCCCATCGAATGGCCCGCCAGCACATGGGGTCCAGGAGCGTCGCGCACCCAGTCGCGCCACAGCGCGCCAAGGTCTGCAATCCAGATCGAAAAGTCGGCGATATGGCCCACGAGGGGATCCGCCGTCATGCGCCCGGAAGCCCCCTGCCCGCGCCAGTCGGCCGCGCTGACATGCCAGCCCGCATCCGACCATTCCACCATTGTTTCCAGATACTTCTCATAGAAATCAGCCCGCCCCGGCATGAACAGGATCGAGCCGCGCGGGGTGGTGCCGGCAGCCGGTTCGAGGCAGAAGCGGCGGATCGGGTGGCCATCGGGCAAGAGCCAGCGCCATTCACGGGCAAGGGCGGGAATGCTCCGCCTGACATCGCTCCGCTCGTCCAACCCTGCGCTCACACTTAATACTCCCGTCACAAAGTCTTTGCGACATCCGCAAGTACCCGGAACTGCGGCGCCTGTTTGGTTACCGTTTGGTAAGTGATTGTCCCGTATGAGACCCCCATGCAGGACACTCATATCGTTTACGGACTGGTCGGGGCCTTGGCAATCGCGCTGCTGGTTGCTGCCTTCACTGATATCCGTCGCCGTCAGATCGACAACTGGCTGAATGCCGCCATTGCTGCGGGGGCGCCCGTGTTCTGGTGGGCATCGGGTCTGGCACTGTGGCCGGGCGTGACGCTGCAGATCGGCCTCGCGGTGGTGACGTTCTTCGTCCTCGCCGGGCTGTTTGCACTGCGCGCCATGGGCGGCGGGGACGTCAAGCTGCTCACGGCGCTCGCGCTGTGGATGCCCGCACTGCTGTTCCTCAAGCTGCTGGTCATTATGGCACTGGCGGGCGGCGTGCTCACCATCACGATGGGCATGTGGCACATCGCCCGGCGCCAGAAAGACAAGCTCAAGATTCCCTACGGCATCGCCATCGCGACCGCCGGACTCTGGATCATCACCACCACCAACTGGAGCGCCCTCCACGCCGTTTCGGCGGGCTGACGCTATCTTAACCATTTTGCCCGAAGGATACGGGCGGATCAAACGGCAGGATTGAAGCCATGGACAGGAAGAAGCTGTTGCTGCTGGTAGGGGCGCTGATCGTGGCGATCGGCACGGCCTTTGCTGCCAGGAGCCTGTTTGC
>CAILIO010000359.1 GCA_903834285.1 uncultured Sphingomonadales bacterium
CCAGAACAGCATGGCTCCCACCAGAATGAACATCGTGGGCAGCGCGGTGATCTGGCCGATGCTCTGCGGATCGTTCACGCCCAGTTCCTGCCAGACGGTCGCGCCATTGACGATGAACACATAGTAGATCGCCGAGGAAAACAGCGTGAGCCCCGCGATCCCCAGCATCGCGCGCCACGGGAAGCCCTCGCCGTCCTTTTCGTCCATCCCCAGCATCATGTGCACTGTGGCATCGCTGGAAGGCTCGAACATCCAGCGCACCATCGCCGCCCAGATCGGCACGGCGAGCAGGTAAAGCAGGAAGATGCCGTTCCAGCGCCACGCCGTCATCGTGCCGGCAAAGAAGATCATCACCGAAGACAGCGCCGGCCCGACCAGCCCCTGCAGCGCCAGCCACTTGCGGCGGCCTTCGTTGGGCCAGTAATCGGCGATCAGCGTGTTGACCGTGGTCAGGATCACCGCTTCGCACAGCCCCAGCAGCAGGCGCGAGGCATAGATCGTATCGAGGTTCTCGAGAAAGAACGGCGCCGCGCCGATCAGGCCGTAGAAGAAGGTCGCAACCAACAGCAGCGTGCGCCGCCCGAAGCGGTCGACCATGAGACCCGCAAACAGCGCCACCAGCGCAATCGTCAGCCCCGGCGCCGTCACCATCGAGGGCACCTTGGTCGGCGCGGTCGGATCGGTGGGCGCGAAATGCCCGATGATCGCCGGGATCGCAGGAAACATCGTGACGATGGCCAGGATCGGCAGGAACCCCGCGATGATGACGGTCAGGCCCTGCGCCAGGCCAGCCTTGCGCCCGGCCATGGGTGTGCTTGCCAAGGTATTCTCCCCACACAATTTTCATGCGCCAGGCGGGCTGTCATTCCCCTGATACCCGGCGCCGTGCGCTTGACCATAGGCGACCCGTCGCCATAATAGAAGAATGATTTTAATTTGACCGGACGATCTCGCTCGGCACGATACGTCGGCACAATCGGCAAACAGGGCATCGGAACAGGTATGACAGCGCAGCCGGCAGCTTCTGCCGTGTCCCCGGGCAGCAGATTACCGCACGAACTCGATGATCGCCAACGCGCGCTGGCCTTCTTCACCGTGCTCACCGCCGTGGTGCTGGAAGTGGCGGATACGACCATCGTCAACACCGCGCTCCCAGCCATCCGCGACGGCCTTGGCGCGTCTCCGGCGGCGATGCAGTGGATCGTCGCGGGTTACCTGCTCACGCTCGGCTCGCTCCTCCTGCTGGGCGGACGGCTGGGCGATGCCTTCGGCCACCGCCGCCTGTTCCTCTCGGGTGTCGCGAGCTTTGTCGCTGCCTCGGCCTTGTGCGGGCTGGCGCCGACCCCCGGCGTGCTCGTCCTCGCCCGCGTGCTCCAGGGCGCAGCGGGCGCAATGATGGGGCCGCAGACCATGGCCCTCGTCCAGCTGCTCTACACCCCGCTCGAACGCGTGCGCCGCCTCGCCTTCTTCGGCATGATCATCGGGCTTGCCGCGATCATCGGCCCGATCATCGGCGGCTTTCTCATCGAGCTCAACTTGTTCGGCCTCGGCTGGCGGCTGATCTTTCTGATCAACCTGCCGGTCGGCCTTTTCGCGCTCGCCATGGGGCGCAGCACGCTCCCCCGCACCGGCGAGGAGCATCACGGCCTTGCCATCGATCTTATCGGTGCAGCTCTCTTTGCGGGCGGCTTCGGCCTGATCCTCTTCGCGCTGATTCAGGCGCATGAGCACCTCGGGCTCGGAACCGCCACCGCGATCCTCGCCAGCGGCATCGGCGCCGTCGGCTGGGGCTGGCGACGTTCCGTCGCCCGCCGCACGGCCGGCCTTCCCGCAATGATCGAATCCTCGCTCTTTGCCCTCCCCACATTCCGCTGGGGCGTGCTCACCGCGATGGCGTTCAATAGCGGCTCGGTCGGCTTCCTGATGATCTTCGCGGTCGCGCTCCAGCAGGGCCTCGCGCTCACCCCGCTGAAGACCGCGCTGATCCACATTCCCTTCGGCCTTGGCGTAATGATGGCGGTCGCCCTTATCGTCCCGCGCCTGCTGCCCCGGCTGGGGCGCGTGCTGCCGATGGCGGGCGGCGTACTGATGGCAACCGGCATCATCAGCAGCCTCGCCCTGATCCACGCGGCGGTGGACGGCGGGCCAGTCCTCGTCGCTGCGCTCGCGCTCGCCGGGATCGGCTTCGGCACGCTGTCCGGACCGCTCGGCCCGATCGTCGTTTCCGACGTGCCGTGCACCCATGCCGGCACCGCGAGCGCCACCTTGCGCACCGCACAGCAGCTTGGCGGCGCGCTCGGCATCGCGCTCGTCGGTTCGGCCTATTTCGCGGTTCCCGGCCACGATGCGGCGGCGCGGCTTGCCGGTCTCGTCCCCGGCGCTCTCATGGTCGCGGCGCTGCTTGCCATTGCGGTGCTTGCAGTCTCGCGGCTGCCCACCACACTGTTCGCGACCGAACGCAAGCCGTCAACCGATTGACCTCTGGCCCCTTCATCGGCATTGTCGATTGGAATTAAATTAAACCTATCTGTAAAACAGATAGGAATCTATCGCGGGAGATTATATGGACTACGAACAAGGGCACCGGTCTGTCCGCCGCATCGTCACCGGCCACGATGCCGCCGGCCGCGCGATCATCCAGGAAGACGGCGCCCCGCCCCGCGTTCAGCAAGTCGGCGGCGCGATCGGGCCGATGTTCCATGAAGTCTGGAACACGCAGGCCACCCCAGCCCCCATCGACGCCGCCTCGGGTGAACCCGCCGAAACCGGCGTGATCCTCGCGCCGCCGAAGAACGGCACCCGCATCCGCGTGCTCGATATCCCGCCCGAAGGCGATGACATCCGCAACATGACGGCCCAAGAAGCCGCCTCGCACTTCGCCGAAGTCGGCGCGGGCCACGCGTCCAACGCCGCCAAGGAAGGCGCGCGCCACGCGCTGATGCACCGCACCGAAACCATCGACTACGGCATCGTCATCGAAGGCGAGCTCGTGCTGATCATGGATGAGGGCGAAACGACCGTCTATCCCGGCGACATCGTGATCCAGCGCGGGACCAACCACGGCTGGGCCAACCGCTCGGACAAGAACTGCCGCATCGTCTTCGTGCTGATCGATGGCGAATTCGCGCCCGAGCTCAAGGCATGAGGCTCGCCAGCTTGCGCGATGGCACGCCCGATGGCGCGCTGGCGCTCGTCTCGGCAGACGGTGCGCGCGTGCTGCGTGTAGGCGGCAATCTGCTCTCCGCGATGGAGGATTGGCCTGCGACGTCGGCGCGGCTTGGGGCCGCCGAAGCGCTTCTCTACGCGGGAGAAGGTGAAACCACGGACGACCTGACCTTCACCGCGCCGCTCCCGCGCACATGGCAATGGCTCGATGGCTCGGCCTTCACCACCCACGGTGATCTCATGGCCATCGCGTTCAAGCACGATCCCCACGAAGGGGGCCGCCCGCTCATGTACCAGGGCCTTTCCGACCGGTTCTACGGCCCCGCAGATCCCGTCCCCTTTCCCGCCATGGAACACGGCATCGATTTCGAAGGCGAATTCGGCGTCATCGTCGATGCTGTCC
>CAILIO010000360.1 GCA_903834285.1 uncultured Sphingomonadales bacterium
CGCCGCGATGTGCTGGCACTCCATGTCGCTCACGATCCCGCGCTTGCGCTCGATCTCGCGATCTTCTCGCTGGCGCGCGATCATGCCGGACACTTCGGCAGCAGCGATGCGGGCTGCACCATCCGCATTACCGACAGGAACGAGCCTTCGGGCCTTTCCGGCATTCCGGCGAGCCCGGCTTTGACGGGCCTCGAAGGCGTGCGTGCGGCGCTGTCCGCTGACTGGGCAAGCGAGGAGGACAGCTTTGTGTCCTTCCTTGCCTTCCGCGCGCTGGCCGACGAGGTGAAGGCAGGGTGGCTTGCCTTTGCCGTCAGTCAGAGCCTTAAGGCGAGCCTTGCCTCTGGCACCCACGCCTCGGCCTTCCAGAGCCGCCTTGGCGCCCATATCGGTATCGACATCGCGCAGCACTGGCGACCGGGTGCTGAGAACTTCTTCGACCGGATCAAGAAATCGCAGATCCTTGGGATCCTCGGGCTATTCGATGCCGAACTCGCCCTGCGCTACGCGACGGCGAAGAAGACCGAACTTGCCTCGGCCGCCGCGCGGCTTTGCGCCGGCGACACGATCATCGAGCCCGAGATCAAGGCTCGGGCTATCGCCTGGGTGCCGGGTGCGTTGTATTTCGTGGACACGGGGCCGCGTGTCCACGCCGATCTCGACGGCGACGATGGCGAGCCTGCTGGGCTGGATGAGGCATTGGAGGACGACGACGCCTCCGGTCCCGAAGCCGCCAATCAGAACGAGGGCAGTGATCCGCTATCTGAAGCGGCCTGACGCCTAGTCCTGACGCCCTGTCCTAAACGATGCGGGAGCTGGTGCTGTCCGGCTCCCGCAGCTTTTCCCCGAAGGTTCGTTCCCTTTCGCGAGAGCTGGAGGGGGAGGCCCTCGCACGAGCACCGGCTCGGATCAGAGGAGAATTCCCATGAAGCCCCGTCACGACATTTACGCCACCGTCACCGACCAACTCATCGCGGCCATCGAGGCTGGAGCAGGTTCGTGGCGAATGCCCTGGCACCATTCGGGCGCTCCGGTCATGCGCCCGACCAGCGTTGCCGGTCGGCGCTATTCCGGCATCAACCGCCTCGTTCTCTGGGCGACTGCCGATGACTCGGGCTATGCCTCCGGCACCTGGGCTACCTACCAGCAATGGCGGACGATCGGCGCACAGGTCCGCAAGGGCGAAGTAGGCACCCATGTAATCCTCTGGAAGAAGGTCGAGCGGGCAGATGCCACTGCCGAGATCGGCGCGGATGGCGAAGGCCGAGCCCGCTTCTTCGCGCGCAGCTTTGTCGTCTTCAACCGCGACCAGGTCGATGGCGTCGAGGACACGCCCGAAAAGGAAATTGCTCCAGTCAGCACTACCATTGCCGAGGCGCTGGCCTTCCTTGAGGGCGTGGGCGTGCCGGTCGAATATGGCCTCCACGATGCCCATTACAGGCCCGACCTCGACAAGGTCTTCATGCCCGAGCGTCGATCCTTCGACAGCGATCTCGATCTGGTGTCCACACTCGCACATGAGGACATTCACGCAGTTGGACATGTGAGCCGTCTCGCACGTGAGACCCTGCGCGACTACCACAAGGAACGCAGCATTCGGGCGCGGGAAGAGCTCGTGGCTGAACTAGGCGCCAGCTATCTGATGGCCGATCTCGGCCTTGCCTATACGCCGCGCCCCGATCATGCGGCCTACCTCGCCAGTTGGTTGGGGGCCCTGCGCCACGATCCCAAGGCGATCTTTACCGCCGCTGCGCAGGCGCAGGCCGCTGCCGACTGGATGCACGGCGCGCACAAAGCCGCGGCTGAGGCGCTGCCGCTGGCAGCGTGAGGGTGCGATGGCGGACATCCCATCCTTGCCGGACGGTGCGAGAGGCGCGTTCCGCGACTTCCGCGCTGTCGCGCCCGAAGCCTGGTTCGTGGCCTACACCGACTTCGTTTCCGCCATTCGGCGCGAGGTACGCCTCGATCTGCGCTCGTTTGATCCCATCCATCGCTGGCGCGGCTGCGCTGGCCGCGTGCTGCTGCGAAACCCCTACGCCGATATCGGCATCAGCACCGGCCACGGTCTGGCGGCGGTCTGGATCAGCGAGCGCGTCGATCGCGATTACCGCATCCGCTGCGAATGGACCGATGTTTCCGGCGCAGCGCGGCGCTGGCTCACTGCCATCGCGCCCACCTTCGATGCCGTCGCGGCGCGCCTTGGCTGCACGCCCGACCTGCCAGACCGCGCGGGTGAGCCTCGCTGGCTAGAAGCCGCCTGACCCCAAAAACCTTGGAGAACCTCATGCAAATACCGCCTACCTCCGGCGACTGGCGCGAGAGCGCCTTGTGCCGCAGCACCGCCGACTGGCCCTTCGACTGGGTGGCCGAGATCACCACCGTCGATCCGGCTGCCCGCAGCCATGCGTTCGTCGCGACAATCCGGCAGAGTGGCGTCCGCCGCTTCGATGAGGCGCTGGCCAATGTCCGCGCCATGGCCCGCGCAACGGCGATGCTGCGCCTCCTCGCAAGCGTCGCCCATGTCCTCGACATGAGCGATCCCGAGCATCCGGCCTTCGCCGACAGCGCCGCCGACTGCCTCGATGAATTGCTGCGCCACGAGGAGCCTCTGCGCGCGCTCCTCGCCGACGTCGCCCTCGGGAAAAATACCCCGGTGCTGACGCTTGCCCAATCCTGATCAGGAGCCTGCCCATGGCTGATTATTACACCCAGACCTCCTTCGCGATTCACGTGAGCGAGGATGAAGCCGCGCTCATCAACGAGATCGATCCGCTCCTGCGCGCCCTTGCCGATGGCTTCGAGACCGCCGCCGAAGCGGAGGCCGCCTACGCCGCGACCAGCGCCCAATTTCAGGCGGCCTTCCCGAAAGGCGGGGATGGCGATCTCTTCTTCGAGCTCACCAGCCTGTTCGACGATCCGACCTGGCCCACTATCGGTTGCGACCTGGAAGCGCGGGCTACCCCCGAACGCCCCGGCCACTTTCAGCTCTGGGTCAATGGTGACGACGTGCGGCCCTTTGACCTTGCGGCGCTGCTCCAGCGCGTCTGCCCCTCCGCCCTGCCGTTCCGGTTTGGCTGGGCCTACACCTGTTCGCGCCATCGCATCGATGCGTTTGGCGGCGGCTACATGGAAGTTGGTGCCCACGGGATCATTCGGCTGATCGATCCCGACGATCCAGTTGAGGTGAAGCGCTTGGTCCTTGCCGCCCGTGACGCCGAGGACGGCCTCACCTTCTGGAACAATGACACCGGGTTCGGGGCACTGGTGAGCGCCACCGTGTTCGGCGAAGCCGAGGCGCAAAAGGCGATCCTGCCGGTTGGTGTCGACCGCCCCGAGTGGCTGGAACTGCCCGCTGCGCCCAGCGATCAAGGGGCCTGAGCCATGACCATCCAAGGCCTCAAGGATTATCGCTGCCCGCATTGCAAATCGGATCGGTGCGGGAATGATGCCAATGCTGGTTGGGATGTCGTGACCCAGCAGAGCGTGCTGCTCGGCGAATTCGACGCACAATGGTGCAACGACTGCGGGGACGTGACCCTCGAGGAATTCGAGATCACCGACGCGCAAGAGATTGCCCGTATCGATGCCGCGCGCGCTGCACTGGCGATCGAGGCGGCAGCGCCCCTGCTGCTCGCGGCCGCCGAAGCGGCGCTCGGCGATTTATCCGCTGCTTGTGCCAAGGGTTACGTCCCCATGGCGATCGAGCAGCTGACCGCTGCCATCGCCGCAGCCAGGCCGGAGAGGAGAGAGGGAATGCAGGTGGGAGCACAACCGCTCATTTGAAGAGGAGCCTCGCCATGCCCCAGCTTGCCATTCGCGGCGTATCGCTTGGCCTTATCGAACGTCTCAATCGCGACCGCGTGATCCCGCTTGACCGCTACCAGGCCGACGGCGCGATCGACCGCTTCGGCTACCTCGAAAACCTTGCCGCCGACCATGGCGTCACCTTCGAAACCATCCTCACCCTCACCGACGTCCTCGGCCCGGACGAAGATTTCGATGGGCTGGTGACCACGCTCGAAGATTTCCCGCTGTAAGGCAAGCTGGCCAATGGAGTGGAGGAGAGCGGGACGGAGGAGACGAGCAATTCCACTCGTGTGAAAGTTTCACCGCTCATGCTGACCGACAGCGAACGCTTTGCCTTCCTGGCGCGCCGCTACCACGGCTTTGCCACCACGGGTAACGCCTATGACGCCACTCAAACTGATGACCGGATTGAGACCGGCGACACACTGTTGATCTTGCCTGAGGGCGTGATCGGCATCGCCCATTGCTGGCCGTTTGCGGTCACCGCTGCCTGCGGCAAGCTTCACGGCATTAACCCCAAGCCGAGCGACACGCTCGCCAATTTCGCGGCATCGTTTTCGATCGCGGACGGGGACATCGCTGCCGCCGTCGACCTTGCCCGCGCACTCGGCTTCGTCATCGATCCCGCCATCGCCAACCTGCTGGCGCGGGTCGGCTAACACTCCTGCGAAAGGTCCATCATGCTCACCACCGTTACGCCTGCGGACGCCTCGACGCGTCTGGAACAGATTGCGCGCCTCAACGACCGGGCCCGCCTTGGTTTCGATCGCACTGCGCGCACCGTCATCACCCGCAATTGCCTCGAACGCCTCGCTGAGGCTGACGACGCGCCCAAGGAGCCGATCCTCCTGCAAGCGCAGTTGATGGCGGCTTTCCGCCATTGCGCATTCTCAGCGGACAGCCCCGAACGTGATTTTGCAGTGATCGAGTTCCTTGGTCACAAGGTCTGGCTCAAGGTCGATTATTACGATGCTGCGATGGAGTTCGGATCGCAAGATCCCGCTGACGCATCGCAGACCACTCGGGTCATCACCATCCTGCTGCCCGAAGATTACTGATGGGCGCCTTCCTGCAGGTCGATCGCCGTGCCGAGATATTCGGTGCGGCGGTCACCATCGCTGACCTCGCCGCGAATTCGTTTCCCGAACACCAGAGCACCTCTGCCCATGTCTATGAGGTCTGGGAGGTGCTGACACGAGACTGGTGTTTCGAACTCGATCATGCCGGCAGTTCCATGGAATATGCGACCGGCGTCAGCGCCCGGTTCCGTGACGGTTCCGTCCTCCACATCAGCGCCTGGGCCGATTGCTGCGATGGCACCGGCTGTCGGCATTGCCGCAGTTGACAGTGCCTCGGCGCGCAGGAGCCACCCCATGTCCTACCAGCTGACTGCCGACACCCTCGCGATCGTGCAGCACCTTGGGGGCAGATGGTCCGGTCATCACGCCATGGTGCGTTGCCCCGCCCATAACGACCGGACCCCCAGCCTCTCGATCCGGCAGGGCCGAACCTCGATTCTTGTCCATTGCTTCGCCGGTTGCGACAGCACCGACGTCATGCGCGCAATCCGGCGGGTGCTCGGGAGCCCCATTCGCGACCAGCTTCCACGACCCGAACCGGCCAATGATCGAAGCGCGCCGTTCCAACGATTGTGGGACGAGGCCCTGCCGGTCGAGGGCACGCTGGCGCAGCGCTACCTCCACGACATTCGCGGCATTCGCTTCATTCCGCCTGATATCCGCTTCCACCCTCGCTGCCCGATGGGCAGGGGGCGGCAGGCACGCTTCCTGCCGGCGTTGCTCGTCGGCGCGTTCCGGCTTCAGCGCCTCATCGCAATCCAGCGCCTGTTCCTTGATCCGGCGACGGCGGAGCGCACACACCGCATGATGCTGGGGAACTCGCGCGGCGGGATATGGCCGGCTCGATTTTCTGGCCCTGTGATGACGATCGCCGAGGGCTTTGAAAGCGCCTGCGCTTACCGGCAGTTGACTGGCCGGGAGGCTGGTTCTTGCTTTGGTGTTCGCAATTTCGCGAATTTCGAGCTCGTTTCCGCCACCGCCGCCATCGCGCTGCTTCCGGACAATGATGCTGAAGGCCAGGGCTTCGCCCGGCAAGCTCTCGCGCAGCGTCGCGAGCAAGGCATCGCCATGTCGGTCATCACCTGCCCTTCGGGGTACGGCGATTGGGCCGATATGGTCCGACCGGACATATCGAGGTTGTCCCAAGCGTCGTGACAGGATGGCCGAATCACATACGGGGAGGCTCACACTTGGCAATTTGAGGGGCAAGTGGCCTGCTTAACGCCTGCAAAACGGGCGGAGTCGGCGCATGATCTATCCGCAACGCTCCAGCGCCTTCCCTACATCAAATGTTCCATTTATGTTCCGGTCCACTGAGTCGGAGTGGGACAGTGAGAAAGCCGGAGCGTGTTGAACATCTCTACCTCGATTTTGACGGTTTTTTCGCGTCGGTCGAGCAGTTGCGCGACCCGGCTTTGCGCGGGCGCCCGGTTGGCGTGATCCCCTACGAGGGCGGGCACACTTGTATCATCGCCTGTTCTCGCGAGGCCAAGGCGCAGGGCGTCAAGAACATCATGATGGTGGAAGAGGCGCGCCGCATCTGCCGCGACCTCGTTCTCGTGCCGCAGCACCCGGACCTCTATCGCCGCGCCCATAACGCGCTGGTCAGCGAGATCGCGTCGGTGGCGCCCATCGATCAGGTCAAATCCATCGACGAACTATCCTGTCGGCTCGACAGCAAGCAGCAGCGTGACCCAGCGGCGGTGGGCCACGCCATCAAGCGGGCGATCCGCTACAATATCGGTGCGACCATCACGTGCTCGATCGGCTTCGCTGCCAATCGCCATCTCGCCAAGATCGCAGGCGCTACGGAAAAGCCGGATGGGCTGACAATATGGCGCCCCGAGTTGATGCCCGGCCCGCTATTGCGCCTGCCCCTGGACGATATTCCCGGCATCGGGCAATCCATGCTCAAGCGACTGGCGCGCGCTCGCATCGGCGATGTTGAAGGACTCCTTGCCACAGAGCCGAAGCAGTTGCGGGCGATCTGGGGCAATGTGACGGGCGAACGCATGTGGTATGCGTTGCACGGCTACGCCGTCGAGCCGCCGCGCTCTGATCGCGGGATGTTTGGCCACGCGCGTGTCCTGCCACCCGATCAGCGCAGCCTTGCCGATGCCAGAATCGTTGCGCGCCTGTTGCTGACGAAAGCCGCGCGCCGGGTTCGCCGGGGTGGCTATTACTGCGGCTCGTTGATGCTGTGGCTGCGCGGGTTCGACCGGGGCTGGGGCGACATGATGACGCTGCCGCAGGTCAATGACGATCAGGCAGTGCTGTCGGCCCTGGGGACGCTGTGGGATCGGGTTGCGGCGACAATGCCGCCGGCCATGAAAATTCTGCGCGTCGGCGTGACGCTCGGCAACCTGACCCCTGCCGGTTCCCGGCAACTCGACTTTCTGCTCGCCGATGATGCCGAGCGATTGAAATGGGAGGCCATCGGCAATGCCACGGACACCCTGAACGCGAAGTACGGCCGCACTGTGGTCAGCATCGGGCCGTGGGAACCACCGAACGGAGGCAATGTCGGCGGCAAGATCAGCTTCACGCGCATTCCTTCGGGAGAGGATTTCTGGTGAGTTGGAAAGATCGAATTCAGGTCTGCGATCTGGGCGGGAGCGACCGGTTGGAACTGCTTTGCCGACGATGTGTGTAGCGCGACGATGTGGGCACCTGCGTTACCTGACC
>CAILIO010000361.1 GCA_903834285.1 uncultured Sphingomonadales bacterium
CTTCCTTTCTGACGGTGCAAGGAATTCAATGGTCGAATTTGATGGACATGCGGCAATGGCCGACAGGATACCGCGTTAATGGCCACGCAAATCGACCGGACTGACACAGACACGACCCCCGCAGCCTCGTTCCCTGCGACGCCGTTGGAAGCAGAACTCAAGGCACTGCATGCCCTCCAGGCCAGGGACGATTATGCGGCCGCTGCGGCAGAGGCCGCCAAACTCCTGACCACAACTCCCGCAAACCGCGACTTGCTGCTGATCCTTGCGCATTCGCAGCGCATGCTCAGAGAGACCGATGCGGCGCTAGCCGCGCTCGAACAACTCGGCAGGCATCACCCCAATTTCAGCCAGATGTTCCTGGAACGCGGCTTGTGTCACGTCGCTCAGCGCGATGCACCGGCAGCGATCTTCCACTTGCGTACGGCAGTCACACTCAACCCCGCGCTCGCCATGGCCTGGAAGATGCTCGACGGGCTCTACCGCATGACGGGCGACATGCGCAGCGCCGATCTCGCCTCGCGCCATTTCGCCCATCTGGCCAGCATTCCGGCGCCGATCGTGCAGGCCAAAGTGCTGTTCCATGACGGCGAAGTCGCCGCGGCGGAAATGTTGATTCGCCGCTTCCTGCTCGAAAGCGGCGACCACCCCGAGGGCATGCGCCTGCTGGCCCAGATCGGCGCCTTGCAGTTTGTCCTCGACGACGCCGAAGCTCTCTACGCGGGCGTTCTCGCCATGGTGCCAGATCATCACGAAGCGCGGGAGGAGTACGTGCAGGTGCTGATCGGCCTGCACAAGTTTGTCCAAGCGCGCGAGGCTCTGGAGCCCCTGCTGCAAACCTTCCCGACGAACCATGTCTACCGCACCCATGCGGCGACAATCCAGATTGGCTTGGGCGATTCCGAGAGTGTGATCCCAGCCTATCGCGCAATGTTGTCCGAGATTGGCGACGACGCCCCGGCAGCGCCGCTTCGCCGCGCGGATCTTAACCTCTGGCTCGGCCACTCGCTCAAGACGATCGGTCATACCAGCGAAGCGATTGATGCTTACATGGCGGCAACGGCAATCCGTCCCGAGTTCGGTGATGCCTGGTGGAGTCTCGCCAACCTCAAGACCTACCGCTTCACACCCGAAGCGATCGCCATCATGCGGGCGCGCCTCGATGATCCTGCAACCGCCGAGATTGATCGGATCCACCTCGCATTTGCACTGGGCAAGGCGCTCGAAGACGCAGGCGACTACGAAGCCTCATGGGCTGCTTATGCACGCGGCAATGCCATGCACCGGGCTGCCAGCGGCTATGCGCCTGAGGTATTCGAAAAAAACACGAGCGAGCAAAAGCGCGTGTGCACGCCCGCCTTCTTCGCCAAGCGGGCCGGCTGGGGGCTGGACGATCCCTCCCCCATCTTCGTGCTCGGCCTGCCGCGCTCCGGTTCGACCCTGATCGAACAGATCCTCGCCTCGCACTCGATGGTCGAAGGCACGCAGGAACTTCCCGATATCCAGCGCATTGTGCACGGGCTGCAAGGGCGCGAGCTCGATTTCGACAATCCGCGATATCCCGCGGTGCTGGGTGAGATGGACGAAGAAACCGTGCGTCGCTTCGGCGAACGATACATCACCGACACCATGCCCAACCGCGTCATGGGCAAGCCCCTCTTCATCGACAAGATGCCGAACAATTTCCGGCACATCGGGCTCATTCATCTGATCCTGCCCAACGCGAAGATCATCGATGCTCGGCGCGAGCCGATGGCATGCTGCTTCAGCAACCTAAAGCAGCTGTTCACCCGTGGGCAGGAATTCACTTACGGCGTCGACGACATCGCCCGCTATTACAAGACCTACGTGGAATTGATGAACCATTGGGATGCGGTCTTGCCCGGCCGGGTGCTGCGCGTGCAGCACGAGGACGTGGTCGACGATCTCGATAGCAGCGTGCGTCGCATTTTGGATTATTGCGGGCTGCCGTTCGAAGATGCCTGCATCGAATTCCACAAGACCAAGCGCAGCGTGCGCACGCCGAGCTCCGAGCAAGTCCGCCAGCCGATCTTCCGCGACGGGCTGGAGCAATGGAAGAATTTCGAGCCCTGGCTCGAGCCCTTGCGCAAAGCGCTTGGGCCCGAACTGGCGCCGCGTTAAGCAACAAGAAAAGGGACGGGACAAGCCAATGGCAGCAATAGGTGCAAGCGCAGCCCCGGCGGGCGAAGAGAATGCTTCGGTAGCGCTGCGCTGGTACGTGCTGTTCGTGATGATGCTGGCCTATACGATCAACATCGCGGACCGCTACGTGATGTCGACCGTGCTCGAGCAGATCCGGCTTGACCTGCACCTCAGCGACGGCGGCGTCGCCTTCCTCACCGGTGTCTCGCTCGCGTTGTTCTACGTCAGCATGGGCATCCCGCTTTCGTGGATCGCGGACCGCTACAACCGGCGCAACTTGCTCGCGATTTCGATCACCTTGTGGTCGGTCATGACGACGATGTGCGGGCTTTCACGAGGCTACATGCAGCTTCTGCTGGCGCGCATGGGCGTGGGCATCGGTGAAGCGGGCGGCACGCCTTCGTGCAATTCGATCATCTGCGATTATTTCCCCGCCGCGCGGCGCCCGATGGCACTGACCATCTTCTGCCTCGGTGCGCCCATCGGTGCGTGGATTGGTGCGGACATGGCAGGCGCGGTCGCCCATGCCTATGGCTGGCGCGCGGCGTTCCTCGTGCTCGGCATTCCCGGCGTGCTGCTTGCACTCCTCATCATGGCAACGATCCGCGAGCCCAAGCGCGGCTGCCTCGACGTGATCAAAAGCGATGACACGCCGACGCTGATGGAAACGATGCGCTTTTGCCTGCAGCAGCGCTCGGCCGTGCACGTGATGATGGGCAGCGGCGTTGGCGCGCTCTGGGGCTGGGGCCTCATGTGGTTCATCCCCACCTTCCTCCAGCGCACCTACCAGATCGACGTGGGTCAGGCTGGCGCGATCGTCGGGCCGATCCACCTTGTCATGGGCATCGGCGCCTCGCTGCTGACAGCCTGGATTCTCGGCCGTCCATCGTACACCGACCCGCGCAAAATCGTCTATCTGATGGGCGCGGTGACGGCGGTGGCAACCGTGCCAGGGATCGTTGCGATCTACACGCACAACCTGACGCTGGCGACCGTTTCGCTGTGGCTGTTCATCCCGGGCATCTATTTCTACATCGGCCCCGCCTTCGCGCTCGGCCAGAACCTCGCGCCGCCCAAGATGCGCGCGATGTTCAGCGCCATTGCGCTGCTTATCGCCAATGTGTTCAACCTCATCGTCGCGCCGCAGGGCGTGGGCCTGCTCAGCGATTACTTCGCGGGCCCCGCCGGTCCTGATGCGGCTTCGCTGCGCTCGGCGCTTCTCATCCTCGCGCCGACCGGCTTCTGGGCGGCGCTTCACTACTTCCTCGCGGCGCGCACGATCGTCGAGGACCAGCAACGGGCTATCGGTCATGTCTGAGCTTTCCCCCCTCCTGTCCTACATCAACGGCGAGTGGTCCCTCCCCGCCACTTCGATCGCCGTGTTCGAGGCGATCAATCCGGCAACCGAAGAGCCTTGCGCCCGCGTGGCGCTGTGCGGGGCGGACGATGTCGACCGCGCGATGGCGGCCGCGCGCGCAGCGTTTGACGGCTACTCGTCGCTCAGCCTTGAGGAGCGGCTTGCTCTCGTCGAAAAGCTGATCGCGGTGTTCGAGGCGCGTTATGACGAGATGGTCACGGCGATCAGCACCGAGATGGGCGCGCCTTATGATCTTTCCTACAACGCGCAGGCCGAATGCGGGCCCGGGCACCTCAAGGAAACCGTCAGGGCTGCGCGCGAGATGGTGTGGGAGCGGCCGCTCGGCGGTCGCGGACGTTTGGTACACGAGGCTGTCGGCGTCTGCGCGCTGATCACGCCTTGGAACTGGCCGATCAACCAGCTTGCCGCCAAGATCGGCCCGGCGCTGGTGGCGGGTTGCACGATGGTGCTGAAGCCCAGCGAGATCGCGCCGCTTTCCGCGCAGCTCTTTGCCGAATTCATCGACGAAGCGGGCTTCCCGGCGGGCGTGTTCAACATGGTTCACGGCACCGGCCCCGGCATCGGCGACGCACTGACAAGCCATCCGGAAGCGGACATGGTCTCCTTCACCGGCTCGACCCGTGCGGGCATTCAGGTCGCCAAGTCGGCGGCCGAGACGGTCAAGCGCGTCAGCCAGGAGCTCGGCGGCAAGTCTGCCAACGTGGTCTTCGCGGACGCGGGCCTCGAAGCCGCCGTCACGCGCGGGGTACGTCACTGCTTCGGCAATTCCGGCCAATCGTGCAACGCGCCGACCCGCATGCTGGTCGAAGCTTCGGCCTATGAAGAGGCGGTCGCCATCGCCAAGACGGTTGCGGAAAGCGTCACGCTCGGCGATCCGATGGAGAAGGGTCCGCATATCGGCCCGGTCGTCAGCAAGGTGCACTACGACAAGATCCAGCGCCTGATCGAGGCCGGGATTGCCGAAGGCGCGCGCGTGGTGACGGGCGGCCCGGGCCGCGCCGACGGGTTCGACCGGGGCTATTATGTGAAGCCCACCGTGTTCGCCGATGTGAACAACGAGATGACCATCGCGCGCGAGGAAATCTTCGGCCCCGTGCTGGCGATGATCCCGTTCAAGGACGAGGCGGACGCAATCCGCATCGCCAACGACACACCCTATGGCCTCGCCGGCTATGTCCAGAGCGGCGACGTGGAGCGCGCGCGGCGCGTGGCGCGGCGGATCCGTGCAGGCAGCGTCTATGTGAACGGCGCGGGGCAGGACTACTGCTCGCCGTTCGGCGGCTACAAGCAATCGGGCAACGGGCGCGAGTGGGGTGAATTCGGCCTCCATGACTTCCTGGAAATCAAGGTGATCAACGGCTTCGAAGCGGCATGAAGCTCGCCGATATCGAGACATTTGTTGTCGGCAACCCGCCGCCGCATTTCGGCGGGCGCTACTTTGTGTTCGTCAAGCTCACGACCGCCTGCGGGATCAGCGGCATCGGGGAGGCCTATTGCGTCCCCTTCTCCCCCCATCTCGTGGCGAAGATGATCGAGGACGTCTTCGCGCGCTACGCCGTGGGGCGCGATCCGCACGATATCGAGAACCTGTGGCGGCGCGTCTATTCAAGCGGGTTCACCCAGCACAGCGACCTATCGCTGATGGGCG
Source organism: uncultured Sphingomonadales bacterium (assembly GCA_903834285.1). GTDB lineage: Bacteria > Pseudomonadota > Alphaproteobacteria > Sphingomonadales > Sphingomonadaceae > Novosphingobium. Next base: position 5,190 of record CAILIO010000361.1, read on the forward strand.
TGCTGAGCGCGCTGGAAATGGCGTGCTGGGACATTATCGGCAAGGCGGCCGGCCAGCCGGTCTACAAGCTGCTGGGCGGGCAAGTGCACGAGCGGCTTCGAGCCTATACCTACATTTACCCCCGTCCCGGCGATCAGACCGACGTCTACCATGATCCCGATCTGGCGGCGGAACGCTCGGCGGAATACCTTGCAATGGGCTTCACCGCGCTGAAGTTCGATCCGGCAGGGCCTTATTCGGCGTTCGACGGCAGGCAGTTGTCACTGGAGGCGCTCGACCTTTCCGAGCGTTTCGCGAACACCCTGCGCGAGGCAGTTGGCACCAAGGCGGACCTCCTGTTCGGCACGCACGGACAGATGACCGCAGCGGGGGCGATCCGGCTGGCGAAGCGGCTCGAAGCGGCCGATCCGCTGTGGCTCGAAGAACCGGTGCCGCCCGATGCGCCAGAGGAAATGGCCAAAGTCGCGCGCGCGACGTCCATTCCCATCGCGACCGGCGAGCGGCTTTCGACCAAGTATGATTTCGCGCGGCTGATCGAAGCAGGCGGCGCGGCGATTCTGCAGATGAACCTGGGCCGCGTCGGCGGGCTGCTCGAAGCCAAGAAGATCGCCGGCATGGCCGAAGTGCGCCACCTTCAGATCGCGCCGCATCTCTATTGCGGCCCTGTGGTGGGCGCCGCAAATATCCAGCTCGCCACTGCGACGCCCAATTTCCTCATCCTCGAAAGCATCGAGGAATGGGGCGGGTTCCATTCGGCGATCCTGAAAGCACCGATCCGCTTCGAGGAAGGCCATGTGATCCCGCCGACAGAACCGGGCCTTGGCGTCGAACTCAATGAGGACGTGGCCCGCGCGCATCCCTACACCGGGGATTTGCTGCACTTGGAAATGACACAGCACCCCGTCCAATGACCGAGACCTTCGACTATATCGTGGTGGGCGCAGGCACCGCCGGATGCGTGCTGGCCAATCGGCTGACCGAGGATGGCAAGTCCACGGTGCTGCTGCTTGAAGCGGGCGGCAGCGACCTTTCGATCTGGATCCAGATGCCGATCGGCTATGGCCGCACCTTCTTCGACAAGCGCATCAACTGGATGTACGACACGGAAGCTGTCGAGGGGCTTGGCGGGCGCAGCAGCTACTGGCCGCGCGGCAAGGTGATCGGCGGATCAGGTTCGATCAATGCCATGGTCTATGTGCGCGGGCAGCCGCGCGATTTCGATGACTGGCGCGCGGCAGGCAACCCCGGCTGGGGCTGGGACGACGTGCAGCCGTTCTTCACCAAGTCCGAGGATTTCGACCGGTTCAGCGCGCACCATGGGCGCGGCGGGCTGCAGCATGTTACCGAAATCACCCCGCATGTGCACCCAGTGTGTCACAGCTTTATCGAGACGGCGGAGGGCCTCGGCTTTCCGGTAACGAGCGATTTCAACGGCAGCAATTCCGAAGGCGTCGGCTTCTACCAGATCAACACGCGCGGTGGTTGGCGCGCCTCTACCGCCAATGCATTCCTGCACCCAGCGCTGCGCCGCAAGAACCTTTTGCTGCGCACAAAGTCGCACGCCACGCGCGTGCTGTTCGAAGGTTCGCGGGCGGTAGGCATCGAGTATCTGCGCGGCGGCAAGCGCCACCAGGTCCGAGCGCGGCGCGAAGTGATCCTCTCGGGCGGCGCGATCAATTCGCCGCAATTGCTGATGCTCTCTGGCATCGGCGACGGCGCAGCGCTCGCGCAGCATGGCATTGCGGTCCAGCAAGACTTGCCCGCCGTGGGCCGCAATCTGCAGGACCATCTGGCGGTCTCGTATTTCTACAAAGTGCGCACCGCCACCCTGAACGACGAACTCCATCCCCTGCTCGGAAAGGCCCAGGCCGCGCTGCGGTTTGCCTTCGATCGGCGCGGGCCGCTGTCGCTGAGTGTGAACCAGAGCGGCGGGTTTGTGCGCAGCGGTCCGGACGCATCTAAGGTCGATCTGCAGCTCTATTTCAGCCCGGTGAGCTATACAAAGACGCCGCTCGCCGCGCGCAAGCTGCTCAATCCCGATCCGTTCTCGGCGTTCCTGCTTTCGTTCAATCCCTGCCGCCCGACGAGCCGGGGGAATCTCGCGCTGCGCTCGTCCGATCCTTTGGTCTATCCGGTAATCCAGCCCAACTACCTGTCAACCGAGACCGATATCGCCGAAGTGCGCGCAGGAAACAGCCTGCTGCGCAAGATCGCGGCGAGCCGGCCACTGGCCGATATGATCACCGAGGAACTGATCCCGGGCCCGGCCGTGCAGAGCGAGGAACACCAGCTCGCCGATTTCCGCGCGCGTGCCGATACGGTCTATCATCCTACCGGCACGTGCGCGATGGGCGCGGACCCTGTAACATCGGTGGTCGATGCGCGGCTGCGCGTGCACGGGACTGAGGGCCTGCGCGTGATCGACGCCTCGATCTTCCCCAACATCACCTCGGGCAACACCAATGCCCCGACGGTGATGGTGGCGGAAAAGGGCGCGGCGATGATCCTCGCCGATGCCCGCTAGGCTCTGATGACTGACCGCTGATCTGCTTTCCGTCACCCCGTGCTTGACAGGGGGTTAGGCTGTTCTTCTGGCGCGTCGCCAACGAATAGAGCCACGGCCCGGATCAGGTCCGGGCCGACGGTTCCATCAGAGGTTATCCTACTCCGGCGCCGCGCTTCAGCGGCGCGGCACCACTTCGTAGCCTTGTTCTTCGGGCTCATCGTCGACCATCTGCTCGGGGAACCCCGTTCCCAGCACCTTGAGGCCGACCGGCTCCTCATAGCGGCGGATGATGTTGGGCGAATTCTCACGCGGGCCGAAGGCGGCTTCGCCTTCCTTGAACAGGCGCACGATGAGCGGCGACATTTCGACGGGAACACCGGTTTCCTGCGCGATCTTGTCGAACAGGCCGACGTCCTTCGAGACGAGGTCCATCGTGAAGTTGATGTCGCGGCTGCCGTTAAGGATGACCTGGCTTTCCGTTTCATGGACGAAGCTGTTGCCCGAAGAAATGCGGATCGCCTCGTAAGTCGTGTTCATGTCGAGCCCGACGGCCTTGCACACGGTGAGCGCCTCGGCGAGCGCCACGAGATGCGCGGTGCACAGGAAGTTGGTCATGACCTTGAGCTGCGAGGCCGTGCCCCAGTCGCCGGTGTGGAGCACGCGGCGGCCGAGCGTGGTGAGCACCGGCAGAACCCGCTCGAACCCGGCGCGCGGGCCTGCGGCGAAGATCGAGATGTTGCCGGTGTCCGCCCGGTGGCAGCCGCCCGAGACGGGGCATTCCATGAACAGCCCGCCGCGCGCTTCGACCAGCGGGCCAAGCCGCAGGACTTCGGCATAGTCCGTCGTGCTCATTTCCATCCAGACCTGACCGGGGCGCATGACGGCGAGGAACCCGTCCTCGCCTTCGGCCACGGCGGCGCTTGCGGCGGGCGACGGCAGGCAGGTAATGATGACATCGACCGCTTCGCCGAGGGCAGCCGGGCTCGCTGCTTCCTTGGCGCCGCGCGCGACATATTCGGCGACGAGCTCGGGATTGAGATCGCGCACGGTGACGTCATGGCCGTTGCGGATCAGGCTGCCTGCGAGCTTGCCGCCGACATTGCCGAGGCCGATGAAACCGATCTTCATGGGAAATTATTCTCCGGGGACGAGCACGATCTTTCCGATGTGCTTCTTTTCAAGGAAGGCGCGTTGCGCCGTGACGATATCTGAAAGCGGGTATATTGCTGCGATAACGGGGCCGATTTCGCCGCGCTCGATATAGCCGACGAGATTGGGGAACACCTCCGGTTCAAGGATCGTGCAGCCGTAAAGCGTCAGGTCCTTGAGGTAGAGTGTGCGCAGATCAATATCCGCGATCGGGCCGGAAATGGCGCCCGCAACGCCGTAGCGGCCGCCACGCTTGAGGGCGTCGAGCAGCGCCGGGAACCCTGCCCCGCCAGCGACATCGATTACCACATCGAACGTTTCAAGCTCGAAACGCGCGTCGCGCGATTCCACGCGGGTAGCGCCGAGAGCGCGCACGCCATCAGCCTTTTCCGGGCTGGCGAGTGCGGTGACCTCCGCGCCGCGGCGCTTCGCCAGTTGCACAGCAGCAGAGCCAACGCCGCCCGAAGCCCCGGTAATCAGAACCCGCTCGCCGGCGGCCAGCGCCGTGCGGGTCAGCATGTTTTCGGCCGCCGAATAGGCGCAAGGGAACGAGGCCAGTTCGATATCGGTCAGCGCCGTTGCGATGGCGTGTGCGTGGGCAGCGGGAACGCGCGCATATTGGGCGAAGGCGCCATCGACTTCGGAACCGAAATAGGTGGCTTCGAAGCGCGAGGCCCCCCGGAACACCGGCTCGACCAGCACCCGCTGGCCCAAGCGGGCGGGATCAATCCCCTCCCCCGCGGCCACGATCCGGCCCGCAGCGTCAGCGCCCTGGATACGCGGGAACTGCGGAACGGCGCCAGTCCAGCCGGAGTCTTCGGTCTTCGCCTCGGCAAAGCCATCCCCTCCGCCCGCTTCAGTCGCCGCGGTGACGGCCTTGGAATACCACGCGGTGCGGGTGTTGATATCTGTGTTGTTGACGCCGCAGGCTCCGACCCGGATCAGCACCTCGCCCGGCCCCAGCTGCGGCACCGGCACATCGGTGCGGTACGACAGGCACTCGAAGCCGCCATTGCCGGTGAGCAGCACGGCGGCCATGGTTGTCGGGAGTGCATTCATGGCCTCAGCCAAGCGCCGGAAGTTGGGACTTCAGCCAATCAAAATGCGCGTAGGACATGCCGCGATAGTCGTCCCAGCCGCGCGCGGTCTTTTCTGCCACCTCATCGGACAGCACGTTCAAAGGCTGGCCACTGGCATAGGCCAGCAGCAAAGTCTGCGCGGCCTTCTCGAAGAAATAGAGGTCCTCGAAGGCTTCCGCGACAGTCGGACCGGTGCAGGTTATCCCGTGATTGCCCATCAGCAATGTCTTGTGCCTGCCGAGCGCAGCAGCAAGGCGCAGCCCTTCCTCTGCTTCATCGGCAATGCCGCCAAAGCCCTGATCGATCGCCAGCCGATTGAAGAACCGCGCGGTGTTGTTGTCGAGCGGGAGCATGCGCGGATCGGCCAGTGTGGCGAGCGCGGTGGCGTGCGGCGGGTGGCAGTGGATGATGACGCGCGCGGCAGGGCACTGGCGGTGCACGGTGCCGTGGATGGTCCAGGCAGAGGTATCGGGCGCATCGGGGCGGTTCATGACATCTGTATCATCGGCATCGAGCAGCATGAGGTCCTGCGGCTTGATGCTGGCGAAATGCTGCCACTTGCGGTTGAGCAGGAAGCGCTTTCCGTCCGCCGAAACCGCCGCGCTGAAGTGGTTGCCGACGGATTCGGACCAACCCATTTGCGCGGTGATGCGGAACGCGGCGGCGAGATCTTCGCGCAGCGCCGCGACTTCGGCCTCCGTCACTTGAAGCGGCCCTCGCTCGTCAGCGCGCGGTAGGTGCTGCGCATTTCGCCGCGATCGGCATAAGTCCCGCGCAGATAGCGCGCGCCGCTGGTGGCGGAATAGGCCTCGCGCCCGTGGACGATGCGGTGGTTGTCGAACACGATGCATTCGCCTGCATTGATGCGGAAGCGCATGAGGTACCTGTCCGATTGCAGCATGCGGCCGAAGCGGCAGAAGGCTGGGTAGTAGCGGTCAAGCACATCCTGCGGCAGATCGAACACGTCGGCCATATGCTGGCTGATCGTGACGCCCGAGACTTCGCCGTGCGCGTCCAGCTCGATCACCCGCTGGCGCGAGCGGACGTCGTAGGTGTCGTGCTCGCAGTAGAAGGGCACTTCGGTCTCGGCGAGGAGCTTGAAGTCTTCCGGATAGAGCTCGCGGAAATCGTTGGCGACTGCAACGCCATCGAGGAACAGGTTGGCCCCGCCCTCCACGCTGTTCGCCCGGCAATGGAGGAACTGGACGCCGGGGGCCATGTCTTCGGCCGGGGTATCGGTGTGCAGCTCGAGCGCCTTGGCGGTGTAGGCAAGGTTGGTGGGTTCGATGTGAGTCATTACATCGAAGTATTCGCCGAAGAAGGTCGGACGCACATGGCCCATCAGCTTGACGAGATCGGTGAGCCCTTCGTCGCTGTCCGGCATCTCGGTCACCAGCGCGACGCCTTCGACGATCAGCGCCTTGAGCCACTCGGCCACCTTGGCCTTGTCCGCCATGAGCTCGGCTTGCGGGAAGCGCGCCACATTGGGGTAGTGGTCAGCATACCACGCGCGGCGCGGCAGATCGGACGGATCGGGGCGGCGCCTGCCCTCGGCATAGCTCGCCAGCCACTCGAGCGGAAAGCGGCTGGTGTGGTTTTCACCGTCCCACGCGATTTCAAGCGCATCGCCGACCACTTCGACGCGGCGCGGGCGCGGCGCGGCATCGAGGTGAAAGATATCGAACACCCGCTCGCGCGTCTGGCTGTCGAACGAGGTCGGACAGTTGTCCCGCAGCCAGTAGTTGTTGAAATAAGCGGTTTTTCCGCCCGGGAGCAGAACTTCAAGCCCCGTCTCTGTCAGCGTGACCGGTGCGGCGGACGATGTGGTCAAGTTCATGATCTTTCCCCGCTGGGATGCGTGGCGGTCTGTCTGCCGCTTTCTCGCCTGCGACGTTAGCCCGGATTGGACGGGCTCAGCAGTGCATCACCAAGAATCATATAGCGTATCAATGGCCATAATGCAGCCTGGCGAATGGATCAGCCGCCGCCGAGCAGGTCCGCCGCCCATGGCAGCTGCGCCAGCACTGGTGGCAAGCTCTCCTTGCGGATCGTGTCGCCCGTCAGCGCGGCAGTTTCCACCGCAAGATCGCCCAGCTCACCCGCGCGGCTGACGACCTGGATGCGGCGGGCAAAGCGCGCGCGCGGCAGCGGCTCGATGCGCAGTTCCGGGATCAGCGCGGGCATCGCGGCAAGGCACAGCAGCGAAGTGATGCTCCAGCCGATGCCGAGCGCCACGGCGTTCAGCTGCTGCGGCACGATATCGACCTCGATCACATTGGGCAAACGCAGCCGCATGCGGGTAAGCTGGCTCTCGATGCGTTGACCCATCCCGGTATCGAGCGAATAGCGCACGAAGGGCAGACCCTCCGCTGCGGCAATCGGATCGGCAACGCCGCGGAAGCTCGGCGGAAAGACCAGCACGAAGGGATCATCGAGCACGTCGTGGTGGACGACGCCTTCCTGCTTTTCGAGCACGCTGCTGCCGGTGATCAGCAGATCGACACGCCGCGCAAGGAAATCCTGCTGCTGATTGAGCGAGATGCCCGAACGCACCCGCCAGCGCGCCACCCGCGGTCCCAGCCGACTGAGGAGCGGCCCGGTGAGCAGGATTGCAAGCGATTCCGCCATGGCCACGGTCACCTTGTCGATCGGCTGGTTGGCGCCTTCGCGCACTTCATCGACCATGGTTCGCGCGGTGGCGAGCAAATGCGTCGCGCGTTCATAGAGCGCGCGGCCGGCTGGCGTGAGGCCGAGCGGGCGCAAGGCGCGATCGAACAGGGTGGCGCCGATCCCTAGCTCCAGCCTGGCGATGGTCTGCGAAACGGCGGACTGGGTGATGCGCAGCTGCTGCGCGCTCGCGGTCATCCCGCCCAGCTCGACGGTGAGGACGAAGACTTCCAGCGCGTGGAAATCAAACTCGGCGGGGAGCAGCATCGGGCCTCACGATAAAAATGTGTGAAGCCTCATATTATAAACCGTTATCTTGGAGCAAGCACCATCGCCCGCACAGTTCACGGGGCCTTCGCGGATTGACGTAGATCACTGCGGGGAGCAAACTACCTTTAGCACAATGGAGAAGCCGAAATCGCGCCTGATCGCCTCATCAACCGCCGCTGGCTGCCGCTGAACGCGCTGCGTGCGTTCGAGGCGGTGGGACGGCACATGAGCTTCACCGCAGGCGCGCAGGCGCTGACGGTGTCGCAAAGCGCGATGAGCCGCCATGTCAGCAGCCTCGAGGATCTGATCGGCCGCCCGCTGTTCGAGCGCGGGCCAACCGGCCTCAAGCTGACGCCTGCGGGCTCGATCCTCCTCCCTGTCGTGAGCAAGTGCCTCGACCGGATGGAGCAGACGATCAACACCATCCGCAACAAGGATCTGGAAAGCCGGCCGATCCGGCTGCATGTCCCGCCCTCGCTGCTCTACCAGAACGCGCTGCCGCTGCTCGCCCAGTTCCACAAGGAGCATCCCGAGATCCGCATTGACGTGGTGACGTCCAATGTCACCGGCGCGCCGCGCGACAATGTCGACATGGCAGTGGTGTTCGATCGGCCCAATGTCGACGACGCGGTGGCGGATCTCCTGTGGATGGTACGCGTTGCCCCGCTCTGCTCGCCCGAAACGGCGGCCACGCACAAGGGCAAGACGCTCGAGCAGTTCCTGCATGACAACGAACTGCTGCACGTGAAGCTGGAAGGCGAGCCGCGCGGGCTGCTCTGGTCGAGCTATGCCGCGCAGCAGCGCCTGGCGATCGAGGCGGGCGACGGCCTTGCTTTCGACACCGCGTTTTCGGCGGTGCGCTACGCCATTGGCGCTTCGGGCGTGGTGCTGGCGGATATCGACATGTTCGCGCAGGAAATCGCCAGCGGGCAGCTGGTTATGCCCTATGATCGCGTTTCAGCGGACGGTTTCGGCTATTACCTCAAGACCCACGCCGAGGACCTCGGCGATCCGGCGATCTACCTGCTGCGCGAATGGATCATCCGGCACTTCTCGAACGGCATGGGCCGTGACGCCCCGACGCCGACCGAGTTGGTGCCCGAAATGCGCGGCTGATCCGCCGCCTCAGGGCGACGGCAGCAAATGCTTCAGCAGCAGCCCGTCCTGGTGGTCCTTGGTGAACCCTTTCCATGTCGGGTTCGTGCCGCCTTCGCTGACCGCATCATAACGCTTGTCGTCGCTCGTCCACTTGGCGCCATCGGATTCCTCTGAAGGCACGGCAAGGTATTCGGCCTTTGCCGCCTCGCCCTTGAGCTGCAGATCGAGGAAGGCGGTGATGAAGTGGAGCGCGATCGAGTTGACGCGCGGCTTGCGCCACATGCGGTCCTCGAACCAGTCGAAGTCCCACACCGTGCCGCGCATTTCCGCTGGGGCCGGATTGGTCCCGATAGCATGGCCCGCGCCTTTCAGCGCGAGCAGCCAGCGGTCAGAGCCCTTGGCATCGCGGAAGATAGCGGCCGGACCGGGATCATAGCCCACCGTACGGTCCGCCGTTCCGGCGACGACCAGCAGCGGCGCCTTGATGCCGGCGAGACCGTTTGCGCCCCAGGCTGCCCACGGCGCGCCGCCGGCGGGCGCGATGGCGACGACGGCCTTGATCGCGGGATCATGCAAAGTGGCGGCATCCGCGCCGCTGCCGGTATAACGCTCGACCAGTGCACCCGGAAGGCGCTTGACCGCCGGGCTGGCCGCATCGAGCTCGGCGCCCGCCACGGTCAGCGCGCCATAACCGCCGAACGAATAGCCCGCGAGCGCGATACGCGTCGTATCACCAAGCGGACCGAGCAAGCCACCGCGGATGCGGCGCAGCACGAAGGTGATGTCGAGCGGGCGGCGGATCAGCGTAGCGGGCGTCTTTGCCGTATCGGTGATCGCGGGATCATGGTGGCGGATCGCAACAACGACATAGCCCTTTGTCGCAAGGTTCTCGCCCAACCACGAGAGCATGACCGGATCGTTGTTGTAGCCATGCGAGAGAAGGACAATCGGATAGCCCTTCCCTGCCGGCTTCGCGTCCGTCACGGCCAGCGCTGGCACGGTGAAATAGGCAGGCGGCTTTGGCGGCTCGGAGACAAGGCTGGCCCGATACGTCGCGCGGCGGTCCTTGGGGCCGACCTGCGCCGGATACCAGATCACCAGCGGCATCGTCCGGTCGGCGCGGACCAGCGCCCCCTTGGCAAGGCTGCCCAGCGGATCGACAGCATCGTGATCGACCACGGTCTTTTCGATAACGCCGACGCCGTTGGGCCCGAGTGCGGCGAGCGATGGCGCCCCAACTTCGGGCACGCTAGGCGGCTGCGCGGCTTCGGCGGGCGCGGCGGCGACGGACGAGACGGTCAGCATCGCCGCAAAAACCGAGAGCGGCCTCAAGCGCGAATCATCCCGAAATTCGGCGCAAACACGCGCAATGGCCCGCAATCCGGGTGGTTCGATCGGGTTTCCCGGTCATTCGCCGGGTTTGGCCTTGCCTCTCGCATAGCCCCTGTTACCGCATTTACCTGTCGCCGCGCTATCTTGTATTCGCATCCCCGGTTGCGCTAGCTGCATTTGTCCGACCACGCGCGCGTGGCTAAGGAGCGGACGCCACCATAACAGAGCCCCAATGGCAGGCAGGAGCAACCACGTGCCGGATCCGGAAACCTATGACCTGCTGATCGTCGGCGGGGGGATCAATGGCGCTGGAATCGCCCGCGATGCTGCGGGGCGCGGCCTTTCGGTGCTGCTGGTCGAACAGGAGGACCTCGCCAGCCACACCTCCTCGGCCAGCACCAAGCTGATCCACGGCGGGCTGCGCTACCTTGAGTACTACGAGTTCCGCCTCGTGCGCGAGGCGCTGATCGAGCGCGAGCGGCTGCTCGGCATGGCCCCGCACATCATCTGGCCGCTCGCATTCGTCCTGCCGCAGATGAATTCGCCGCGGCCGGCATGGCTCGTGCGGCTGGGACTGTTCCTTTACGACCACCTCGGCGGCCGCAAGAAGCTGCCCGCGACGAAGACGGTCAACCTCGCCCGCTCGCCGCTCGGCAATGGCATGAAGCCCGGCGCGAAGACCGCGTTCGTCTATTCGGACTGCTGGGTGGAAGACAGCCGCCTCGTGGTACTCAACGCGCGCGATGCGGCCGAACGCGGTGCGAAAATCGAGACACGCACCAAGCTGGTTTCCGCTACCCGCGAGGAGGCGCTGTGGAAGGCCGAAATCGCGGGCGGCGGCAACACGCGCACCGTGATGGCGCGCGGCCTTGTCAATGCCGCAGGCCCATGGGTGGAAGACGTGCTCCAGCGCGCTGCCAGCGCCAGCCAGGATCGCGGCGTGCGCCTGATCAAGGGCAGCCATATAGTCGTGCCCAAGCTCTATGACGGCGATCACGCCTTCCTGCTGCAAAACCCGGATCGCCGCGTCGTCTTTGCGATTCCCTACGAGCACGATTTCACGCTGGTCGGCACGACGGATGAGCCGTGGGAGCAGCTCCCCGGGAAGGCCCATATCTCGCCAGAAGAGACCGACTATCTGTGCGAGACGGTGCGCCGCTATTTCGCCAAGCAGATCCATCCCGAAGACGTGGTGTGGAGCTATGCTGGCATTCGCCCGCTCTATGACGATCATGCCGCGAACGCGTCTGCGGTGACGCGCGACTATGTGCTCGATCTTGATGGCGGCAACGGAAAGGCTCCGCTGCTCAGCGTGTTCGGCGGCAAGATCACGACATATCGCAAGCTCGCCGAGCATGCGCTCGAGAAGCTGGTGCCGTTCTATCCGGGCGCGAAGGGCGATTGGACCGCAGGCGCGGACCTGCCCGGCGGCGATATCCCGGGCGATGATTTCGAAAGCTTCGTCGCCAAGCTTGCGGCGGCGCATCCCGGCCTGCCCTGTGCCCTGCTGACAAGGCTGGCCCGCGCTTATGGCACGCGCGTGTCGGCCATTCTCGGAACGGCGCAGACCATGGAAGCGCTCGGCAACGATTTCGGCGGCGGGCTGACGCAGGCCGAAGTCGATTATCTGGCGGCGCAGGAGTGGGCCCGCAGCGCCGAGGACGTGCTCTATCGCCGCAGCAAGCTGGGGCTCCATGTGCCGCCGGGCACGGCCGAGGCGGTCGAGGCCTATCTCGTCGGCCGAAATCCCTAACCGGACGCGCAAATCGCTTAACCAGCAACTGCCGTGCTGCGGCGCGGCCCTTGATGGTTGATATGCCGTAAGTCTGCCAAAACGCATCATTCGCGCTGCGGGATAGTCCGCGCGGGCGTTTAGACACACGTTCAGCCGGTGCTGGCATTGCTGCAAGGGCCAGCCCTTGCAGCACGAGCCCCGAGCATGCCCCGCTTCACCGATCTTTCCACCGTCACGCGCGTCGGCGCGAGCTCCAATCCGTTCATCAATGCGCTGCTGCCTTCGCAGGCGGCCTTCCGGCTGGTCTGGTCGACCAAGGATGCCTCCGGCACCACGCAGATCAGCTACAGCTTCCCCTGGGCGGACGGCGCGGTGAGCCAGTTCACCGCGCCTTATGGCAAGGGCGAGAACACCGCGGGAGTCGTCGGCGCTGTCAACACCAGTCAGGCGGCCATGGTCGCCAAGGCCTTCAGTGCCTGGTCGGACGTCGCCAACATTGCCTTCACCAAAGTGGCGGAAACCGCCGACGGCACCGTGGGCGATATCCGCATCGCCTTCTCCTCGGCGGTTCCGGCAGGTTACTGGGGCTATTCGCTGGGTGTCTCGGACGGGCGCAGCAATGCACACGGCGACATCTGGATCGACGATTCCATCATCGGCCAGTCCTTCGCGCCGGGCACCTACAACTACATGGCGATGATGCACGAGATCGGCCACAGCCTTGGCCTCAAGCATACATTCGAGGCACCGAAAATTCCCGCAGGCTTCGACAACCAGCGCTATTCGATCATGTCCTACACCGCGCCCGATAAAGCGTGGCTGTCGACCTTGTCGACCGGGAGCGCGCAGTTCCTGATCAAAACGCCGATGGTCTATGACATTCAGGCGATCCAGACGCTCTACGGCGCGAACATGACAACCCGCACCGGAGACGATACTTATGCCTTCAATCCCGCCGCGCCTTCGTTCGAGGCGATCTGGGACGCGGGCGGAACCGACACCTTCAGCGTCGCCGCGTTCACCCATGGCTGCACGGTAGACCTGACGCCCGGCGCCTATTCCTCACTGGCCTACGACGCCGTTTCGCTTACCAACAACATCGGCATCGCCTTTGGCTGCAATATCGAGAACGCGAATGGCGGCACGGGCGCGGATACGCTTCTCGGCAACGAACTTGCCAATGTACTAGATGGCGGTGCCGGGGCCGATACTCTGCGCGGCAATGGCGGCAACGACACGCTGCTGGGCCGGGCCGGGAACGACCTGCTCGACGGGGGCGCCGGGAACGACACGTTGTCCGGCGGCGAGAACGACGACGTGCTCATCGGCGGGGCTGGGAATGACCTGCTCGACGGCGACGCGGGGACGGACGCGGCAAGCTATGCCGCAAGCAGCGCAGCGGTGCGGGTGAGCCTTGCGATTACCGGCGCGCAGGCAACCGGCGGCGCCGGAAACGATACGCTGACGGGGATCGAAAACCTCATTGGCGGCAGCGGCGCGGACCTGCTCATCGGCGATGGCGGCGCCAATCTGCTCGACGGCGGGAACGGGGCGGATCAGCTGGTCGGTGGCGGCGGGGCCGATATCCTCATCGGTGGCGGCGGGCGCGACATGCTGACGGGCGGCGACGGCGGCGATGTGTTCCGCTTTGCGGCCATCGCCGATTGTCCCGGAACCACCTCCACCACCGCCGACCTGATCACCGATTTCAGCAAAGCGCAGGGCGACCGGATCGACCTGTCCGGCATCGACGCGATCAAGCATACCACCACCGACGATCCCTTCACGTGGATTGGCGGCGCGGCCTTCACCAAGGTCGCGGGCCAATTGCACTATGTTGTTTCCGGCGGGGTCGGCCTCCTCAGCGGCGATATCGACGGCAACGGGACCGCCGATTTCACGATCGCCCTGACCGGAGCCCCTGCCCTCGCCGCCGCAGACCTGATCCTCTAGGTCTTGACCACGCGCAGCGGCACGCCCTGATAGGACAGACCCGGCAGCAGGCTTTCCTGCTTCATGATCACGCTGCCGGGGCCGACATGCGCCCCCTCGCCCACCAGGCAGCCGTAGAGCGGGACAGTGCCGGCCGAAACGGTCGCGCCCGCCATGATGCGGACCTTGTCCACCTTGAGCACGCGGTCTTCGAACGTGTGCGCCTGAAAGAACGCGGTCACGGTCGCTCCGTCGCCGATCTCGATCATATCGGGATCGACGACTTGCGAGAACTGCGGCCCGAGCACTGCAAGCTTGCCGATCTTGAGCCCCATAAGCCGCAAGTAGGCCGTGAGCAGGAACGTCCCCTCAAGCTGCTGGAGGATGGCGTTGGCATAGCGCGCCCAGACGACGAACACGAAATCCCACCGGCTCGCCCAGCACGACCACAGCGCGTGCTGGCCGGGCTTTACCCGCCCCATCAGCGTCCACTTGAGCACGGTAACAGTCAGCAACAACGCCACCAGCGGCGCAAACGTGGCCAGCGGGATCACGAGGAAGGCGAACTCAAGATTGGTCGTGCCGTCAGAGCCATCGACCAGAAGCTTGTACCACAGCACCGTCGCGAGCAGCGTGCCGACGGGCAGCACGAAGCGCAGCAATTCCCAGAACACGCGGTTGCAATAGCGGATGAGCGAAGGATCGTGCGTGAGGCTGCGGTCCATCTCCACCACCTGGCGTCGCGGTAGATCGAAGCTTGGGCGGCCGAAGCGTGATTGGCCCGCGGTGATCTCGCTGGAATGGGCGACCGTGCTGATACCGATCAGGATATCATCCGGCAGCACTTCACCCGCCGGGATTACCGCATGGTTGCCGAGGAAGGTGTTGCGCCCGAGCACGATCGGCGCGAGCCGCACGGTGCCACGCGTGATTTCCGGCCCGCCAAGATAGATGCCATCAGCGAAAAAGGTTTCCGCACCAATGGTGACGAGCTCGGGAGTCACGTCGAAGATCGTGCTGATCTCGCACTTTTCGCCGATGTTGGCACCCGCAAGGCGAAGCCACTCCTTCCAGAACAGCGTACCCGAAAGCCATTGCCCGGCGTTGAACGTTGCCGCCGATTTCAGCCAGACGCGGATATAGGCGAGGCTCCAGCGGTCGATCACGCCGGGCTTCACGCGGCCCATCGCGCGCACCATCAACGCGCTCCAGACGAGAGTGACCGGCAGGCTAATCGTCGCCAGGCCAAAGACAACGGCCAGGACTTCGGGGTCCAGCTTGGGGTCGTAGATCCAGGTCCAGATCTCGTTCGAGCCGACACCGAACAAGTGGCACAGAAACAGGGCCAGAGCCCCTGTCGGCAGCGCTCCCAGAATTGTCGCGGTGCCTTCTGCGGCGAGGGTCGCAAGGCCATGGACGATGGGGCTCAATCGGCGTCCGCCATCCGTGAGCGCCGGTGCGGCGAGGGCCGGACCAACGCGGCGGGCGGGAACCCCGTCCCACAGCTCGCCTGGCGGGATCGTGCTCCCGGCGTTGAGCACAGACAGCGGCGCGATCACGCTTCCCGCACCGACGCGGCAATCGTGTTCGACGCCAGCGCGGGTCTGCAGTGTGGCATCTGCCCCGATAACAATCGGTCCGACGACGATATCGCCCCGGTCAAGCTCGACGAGACCGAGGTGCGCGTCCTGCCCGAGCGTCACGTTATCGCCGATCTCGAGCAGGTCCCATCCGCCGCGATGGAGGTGAACGCCGCGGTGGATATGGACGCCGCGCCCGATGCGCGCGCCAAGAAGGCGCAGCACGGCGTTCTGGAACACCGTGCCAGACAGCATCGGCCAAGGGATCAGCCGGGCCGATTGCACGGTCACCCAATGGCGCAGGTAATAGGTGCTCCACACCGGCGCGCGCACCGGGCGATAGCGCCCGATCGCAATCTTTTTGACGAGCAGCGTGAAACCCACCGAAACTGGCAGATAGAGCACAATGCCGGCCACCGTGATGAGCGGCGTGAGCAGCACGAAGGCGACGAGATGGAGCTTGTCGAACAGGAGAGGGAAAAGTTCCCATGCCACGGCCCAGCTGACCCAGCCACCGAACGCGAGCTCACCCACAAGCCAGCCAATCTGGACGATATTGGCGAGGACGGGCCGCGCCTTGCCCTCGCGCACGAGTTCGACGGCGACATATGGCGCCGCGGCGGCCGAAGCAGCGTTCGCTTCCTCACCCAGCGCGGCGAGCGCGCGGACGGTGCGCGCGCCATAGACATCACTGACGGTGATCCAGTCCGCGGCGCCTTCCTCGCGCAGCAGCGTGACGAGTAGCGCGGCGCTCAGCGAATCGCCGCCGAGGTCCTCGAAGAAATCGTCCTCAACCAAAACGCCGTGCGGCCGGTTCAGGATATCGGCAAAAGCTGCGGAGAGTGCGGTTTCCAGCGGCGTAGCGGGCGGCACCACGTCGCGCGTCGGGGCGGCATCGGCGGCGAAAGTCATCGGCGGCAGGGCCGCGCGGTTGAGCTTGCCGCCGACGGTGGTCGGCAGTTCGGCCAGCATGCCGATCCGGCGCGGCACCATGTAGGAAGGCACGGTGCTCGCCAGCTGGGTACGCAAGTCTTCAAGGTCGAGCGTATCCACGCCCTCCGCCGCCACGACAAAGGCGACCAGTTCGGGCACCCCATTTGCGTCCTGCAGCCGCGCCGCTGCTGCGCGCACGCCGGGCAGCGCGGCAAGGCGCGCCTCGATCTCGCCCAGTTCGACGCGGTAGCCGCGGATCTTGACCTGCGCGTCGATGCGGCCGTGGTAGAACAGGTTGCCGTCCGGCTCGCGGTGGACAAGATCGCCTGTGCGGTAGATGCGCCCGCAGGTCGGGTGATCAACGAACTTCTCGGCAGTCAGGTCCTCGCGGTGGCGATAGCCGCGCGCGACGCCAGTGCCGCCCATGCACAGCTCGCCCTGCTCGCCTTCACGAACGGGCTGCAGCGCGTCATCGAGCACGAAGGCCAGCATGCCCGGCACCGGGCGGCCGATGGTGATCGGACCGCCGGGCACGATATCGCCGCGCAGACAGGTGACGGCGCATTCGGTGGGGCCATAGCCGTTGACCATGCGGCGGCCCTTGGCCCACCGGTCGGCGATGTCGCGCGGCAAGGCCTCGCCGCCCACGTAGAGCAGTCTGAGATCGGGCAGTGCGCTTTCAGGATCGCGGCAGCCGCTGCTGCGCAGCAAAGTTGGCGGAGGGCAGAACACGCTGGCGCGCTCGCGCCGCAGCCATTCAATGATATCGGGGCCGAGCCGCGCGGCCTCGTCGTCCATCACCACCAAGGTCGCACCAGCGGCGAGCGCAAGCCAGATTTCCTCGATCGAGGAATCATAAGCAGCGGACGAGCCCTGGATCACGCGGTCCGCCGGCGTCAGGCCGAATTCCGCAATATCCGAGGCGATCAGATTGGACACATTCCGGTGCTCGACCATCACGCCCTTGGGCTTGCCGGTCGTGCCGCTGGTGTAGATCACGTAAGCGAGTTGTTCGGGGAGCACTTCAGCGGGCAATGCGGCGCCGGCGGGGGCCTCTTGCACCGCAAGGTCCGCCGCCAGCAGCAGCGGCACCGCGCCCGCGACGGGCCCCAGCCGCTCAGCGCCCGCAGCGTCGGTCAGCACCGCGACCGCGTCGGCATCCTCAAGCACTTCGGCGATGCGGTCATCGGGGAACGAGGGATCGATCGCGGTATAGGCACCGCCCGCCTTGAGCACGGCGATCTGCGCCACATAGAGCATCGGCGACGTGCGCGGCAACAGAAGTGCAACAATCCGCTCCGCATCCAGGCGGGGCGCGAGATGGAGCGCGAGCCGGTCAGTCAGCGTGGCCAACTCGGCATAAGTCATCACCTGCCGCTCGGGCCGGGTGCGCGCGGGCGGCACTTCAATCGCGGTGCCATCCGGAAAGCGCGCAACCGCTTCGGCGAGGAAAGCATGCAGCAAGGCAGGACGGACTTCGGGGGCGGACAGCATGCCGCTCCTCTATCGCTGCAGCAAATGCGGTCAAGGTGTCGTTAGCCCCGAAACCGTGGAGCGAGGGCCCGGCGCCACGGGCATTTTGCGGAGCGTGGGGCCATGTGCAAGAAGGAGCGCCGCATCGCAGAAGCAGGAGAGCGGGGTTTGCGCGTTTACGTCAGAGAAATTGTAACGGGGCTGGCCGTGATGCTCTCCGCGATGCCCGCCACGCCGGCTGCGGCGCGGGCGCTCGACGTCCATCTCGAAGGCGATCCTGCGGGCCCTGCTCCTGCCCGCGTCTCGGGCGGACTGCTGCTGATCGGCGGCGGGGACCACAGCGCGGACGCCATGCGCTGGTTCATCGCCAAGGCAGGCCACGGCCATATCGTCATACTCAGGGCCTCGCAGCACGGCGAGGCGAGCACCGAATTTGTCCGCGAGATCGGCGGGGTGCTTTCGGCTGAGACTTTCGTCACGCATGCCCGCTCGGCCAGCCGCGACAAGCACCTGCTTGAAGCCCTGCGCAAGGCCGACGGCGTGTTCATCGCTGGCGGAGATCAGGCGCGCTATCTGCGGCGCTGGCGCGGCACCCCGATTGCCGAGGCGCTCGATGCCCATGTCCGCGCTGGCAAGCCGCTCGCGGGAACCAGCGCCGGCCTCGCGATCCTCGGCGAATATGTCTATGGCGCGATGGACGGCCAGAGCCTGACGAGCGCGCAGGGCCTCGCTGAGCCTTATGGCAAAGGTACTACGATCGAGACCGGGTTCCTGCACCTCGATTTGCTCAAGGGCGTGATTCCCGACAGCCACTTTACCCAGCGCGGCAGGCTGGGCCGCCTGTTCGCGTTTTTGGCCAAGGCGCAGGCGAGCCGGCCGGCCAGTGCGCCGCCGCTCATCGGCATCGGCATCGATGAAGGCGTCGCCCTCGCGGTGGAACCGGACGGGACCGGGCGCGTCTATCCCGCTGCACCCGGCACAGGCGTTTCGATCGCCTTCGGCGCAGGGATCAGGCGCAGCAAGGTTCCGGGGCCTCTTGTGGCGGCACGGGTGCAAGTCAAGGTAGCAGGGCCGCAGTCGGTGGTGCATCTGCCTTCGGGCGAAGTCGACAATCCGCTCTCCCGGCAGGACTACAGCGCGGGCGGCGGAACCATCACGCCGTTGCCCTAAGGCCGATCAATCCGAGAAGAGACGGCGCGCCGCCGCATCACACAAGGCGATACAGCGTTCGCGCGGGGTGCGCTGGTCCGAGAGGTAGAATTCGATCCACAGCCCGTCGAGCACCGCCGATAGGAGCGCAATCGCATCGGCCATGGGCAGCGCATCCGCCCGTGCCGGAAGCCGCGCAACCAGGCGTTCGAGCAGCGCGCGCTGGCGCATGTTGAAGCTATCGGAAACGACTGCGAAATCGGCGCGGCTGCGGGCCTGCTGCCAGAACACCATCCACGCGCCAATGATATCGGGCCCGGCCCAGTCGTCGGAAAAAACCGCCACGAAATAGCGGTGCAGCGCCTCGCGGGGCTCCGCCGCAAAGGGCAAGGCCGCCGCCTCGAGCTGTGCGAGCATGTCCTCGCACAGCTGCTCGTATGTCTCGAGCAGAAGGTTGTCCGGGTTGCGGAAGTAGTGCCGCAGCAAGCCATGGGAGACCCCGGCCTGTCGGCAGATTTCGCGCCCTGTGGTCCCCCGCGCGCCGAGGCGGGCAAGGCAACTGACCGTCGCGGCAACAAGATCCGCGCGCCGCGCCAGCGGGGACGCGCGGCGGCGGCGCGGGACGGCGGGCGCACTCGCCATGATCAGGCCGCCCGCCGCGCCGCCCGCTGGCCGAGGACATAGACCAGCGTACCGCTGCCCAGCAGCACCGTGGTCAGGCCAAGGATCTTGATCACCGCGAGGAGCTTGTTCGGCTCATCTGTCGCCGGAAACGCCGCCAGCACCAGCGCGGCAACCGTGGTGGCAAGCCCGATGCAGGCGGAGACCGTCGAGGTCACGCGTCCGCCTGGCAGCCGGGTAACGCCTTCCTCCGCCGGCCGCCCCTGCAGGCGGATCACGGCGAGGAACACCAGCGCGAAAGGCAGGAAGGCGGCGATGATCCCCATGCTCACGAGCACGTCGTACGCGCCCTTCACCCCCGTGCCAGCCTGTCCCAGAATGCACAGCACCGCACCGAGCCCGCCCTGCACGAGGATCGCCACGTAGGGCGTGCCCCACTTGGGGTGGACTTTGGCGAAGACCGGCGGGAGCAGCCGGTCGATCCCCACCGCGAAGGGAATGCGCGCGGCGCAGGACAGGAACCCGCTCGCCGCGCCGAGGTTGCCCAGTGTGATAAGGAGCGCGAGCGGGACGATGATCCACCCTGCCCCGACCTTCTGCGCCGCCACCGCACCGGCCTGGATCAGGCCCTGCAGCGTGTTGACCTCACCCGCCGGCATCGCCAGCAGCACCGCAAATGTACCGATGATATAGCACGAAACAATCACAACACCCGCAATCGGCAGCGCGCGGGGAATGGTGCGGCGCGGGTTCCTGATCTCGCCGCTCATGAACGAGGCGGTCTCCGCGCCCGAGAGCGCGAAGGCGATCGCAGCCCACATGATCATGTGCTGGATATCGAACACCGGCACAAAGGAATGCGGCGTGAACTCGGTGGCCGAGCCGAACTGCCACCATGCGATCCCGCCCAGCACGATCACGATCAGCGCCGGCCCCCACATGCCGACCGCGCCCAGATTGTGCAGCCAGCGACCGAAACGCATCCCGAAGATGTTGATCGCTGTGATGAAGGCCAGTGCCGTCAGCGCAAAACTCATGAAGAACACCGGATTGCTGCGCAGATGCAGCCAGCTTGTCCCGCCGATGTAGATCGCGTTGCCCGCATCGAAATAGAGCACGCTGGGGAAATACGGGAGGTTCGAGGTGAAGTAGCTCCACCCCGCCATGAAGCCGACGTAAGGCCCGAAGGCCTCGCGCGTCCAGATATAGAGCCCGCCCTCTTGCGGGTAGCGCGAGGACAGCTCGACGATGGCGAGCACGAAGGGCAGGTAGAAGCACAGGAGAGCGCCCACCCAGATCACGATCGAACTCGGCCCGAAGGCCGCTGCCGTCGCGATCCAGCGCAAGCTGACGCCGGTCACGATGTAGAACATCGCAAGGTCGGCAACGCCCATCACCTTGGGAGGATGGGACGCGCCGCCGGCCATCAACGCCGTCCCTGTTTCTTGGTGTCACGCAGCACTTGCATCGCCGCGTTATGTCCGGGCGCGCCGGTCACCCCGCCGCCGGGATGCGCGCCCGCGCCGCAGAGATAGAGCCCCTCGACCGGCGTCCGGTACTGTGACCAGCGCGGCACCGGACGCATCGAGAACAGCCCGCCGACAGTGAGATCGCCGTGGAAGATATTGCCTTCGGTGAGGCCGTAGATCCGCTCAAGATCAAGCGGGGTGAGCATCACGCGGCCCAGAATCAGCTCGCGCAGGTTCGGCATGTGCCGGCTGATCTGGTCGATGATCGACTCGGCGAGGGCCTCGCGCTTCTCGTCCCACGTCCCCTCGCGCAGCTTGTAGGGCACGTACTGGATGAAGCAGGTGAGCATGTGGTGCCCCGGCGGGCACAGGCTGTCGTCGACAAGGCTGGGGATCACGCAATCGATCCACAACTCTTCCGGCACATCGCCGAAGCGCGCGATATCGGCGCAGCGCTGCGCGCCTTCCAGCGTGGGCGCAATGGTGAGCAGCGCGCGTTCGAGCGGCGTCGCGTCGGGCCGCCGGCCAAGCACGGTCGGCTCGCCCGAAAGCGCGATGTTGAGCTTCGCTGCCGGGCCGCCCATCTTGATCGCGGCAATATCGCGGCGGAAGTCGTCGGGCAGATCGCTTTCACCCAGGAGACCGAGGAACGTGCGCTTGGGATCGGCGTTGGAGAGCACGACAGCCCCGCGCACTTGCCGCCCGTCAGCCAGCGTCACGCCGGTCGCCCGTCCGCCGAACACGTCGATCCGCTGGACCGGCGCACTCGTCTCGATCACCGCGCCAAAGCCGCGTGCGGCGGCGGCAATCGCGCCGGAAACAGACCCCATGCCGCCCATAACATGGCCGTTGAAGCCCTGCACCGCGTTGTCACCGCCCGCGAGCAAGTGGAACAGCAACCCCACTGCCGAACCCGGCTCGTAAGGCCCGCCATGCTTACCATAGACATTGTTCGCGAGGATCATGCGCTTGGCGGCATCGGATTCGAAATGCCGATCGAGGAACTCGCCAAGGCTGCCGGTGAGGAAGGTCACCATCTCGCCGATTTCGGTGCCCTTGATGCGACGGAAGCGGCGGATCATCCGCAGCCCCTCGCGCAACCGGTCGAACCCGCGCGCGGCCAAATCGGGCGGCGATTCGAGGAAGAACGGCTGGAGATAGGCGGCAAGCGCCTTCAATTTGCGGTCGACTTCAAGGAAGGCCTCGGCATCTCGCGCCGAAAAGCGGGCGATTTCCTGCGCGGTGCGTTCGGGGTCCGCCCACCAACGGATGATCTCACTTTCACCCAGCGGCACCGTCAGGATCGGGTCGCAAGCCACCATCCGCAGCCCATGGCGGCCCAGATCGAGATCGCGGATCACCGTCGGCATCAGCATGGAGGCGATGTAGGAGGTGAACGAGACGCGGTGCCCGGGGATCACCTCTTCGGTCACGCAGGCGCCGCCGACGATGGACCGCGCTTCCAGCACCAGCACCGAACGCCCGGCCTTGGCCAGATAGGCGGCCGCGGTGAGGCCGTTGTGCCCGGCACCGACAATGATGGCATCCCAGACTTTGCCCGTCAGATCCATCGCCGCGCCACTTTGCCCCCTTGCATTCAGGCTGGATGAGTGCCGCAATGCTGCTTATAAGGCAAGCGTCTAATAAGGAGCGCGAAGGTGAACGGCGGAATGGAAAGGTCGCTTGAAAGCACCGCTTACCTGACGGCTCAAGGCTATGTCCGCGACAAGGCGGCGATCTTCCACCGCCAGTGGTTCTGCGCCGGGCGCGAGGAAGACATGCCCCTCCCCGGCGATCACAAAGTGCTCGATGTGGCGGGCGAAAGCGTGATCGTGGTGCGCGGCAAGGACCAGGTGCTTCATGCGCACTACAACGTCTGCCGCCACCGCGGCGCGCGCATTTGTGATGCCGCGAACGATGCGCGCTGGGGCGTCACGCTTGATGCCGGAGTGGTCGGCAAGACGATGATCCGCTGCCCTTATCACGGCTGGTCCTACGCGCTCGACGGGCACTTGCTTGCCGCGCCCCAGCTGCAGGACACGCCGGGCTTCGACAAGAGCAAGTTCGCGTTGCATCCCGTCGGCGTGGAGACCTGGGGTGGGTTCGTCTTCCTCAACCTCTCGCCGGAGACCGCGCCCGATTTCGCCGCAGGCCTTGCCGATCCGTCACGCCGCCTCGCGAACTACCCGCTCGCCGATCTCGTGACGGCGAAGACCATCCGCTACGAGCTCAAGGCCAACTGGAAGCTGATCCTCGAAAACTACAACGAGTGCTATCATTGTCCCGGCGTCCATCCGGAGCTCACCGCGATCGTCCCCGCCTTCCGCGAGCGCGGCGGCATCGACCTTGATTGGGAGGCCGGCATCCCGCACCGCGAGGGCGCGTTCACCTATACCTGGGACGGCACCACCAGCCGTGCCCCCTTCCCCGGCCTCTCCGCGGAGGAAAAGGTGCGCCACAAGGGCGAGCTCATCTATCCCAACCTCATGCTGAGCGTGAGCTGCGACCACGCCGCCGCCTTCGTGCTCTGGCCCGAAGCTGCGGACCGCACCGTGATCGAATGCCGTTTC
Organism: uncultured Sphingomonadales bacterium; assembly: GCA_903834285.1. Classification (GTDB taxonomy): domain Bacteria; phylum Pseudomonadota; class Alphaproteobacteria; order Sphingomonadales; family Sphingomonadaceae; genus Novosphingobium. The sequence goes on from CAILIO010000361.1 coordinate 28,753, forward strand.
CTGTTCCACCCGGACGAAGTCGCGAAGCCGGATTTCGACCCTGCGGACGCCGTCGACTTCTGGGACCTCGTCAACCGGCAGGACTGGGCCGTATGCGAACGCGTCCAGTCCGGGATCGCCGCGCGCGTCCACAGCCACGGCTACTACGCCCCGATCGAGGACCTCAGTCTTGATATCCGCCGCTACATCGAGGACTGCGGGGAGGTCTGAGCCTTCGGATCCGGTCTGGGGAAGCGGCGGACCAGCAGCCTTTGTCCCGCTATTCAGCGCGAAGGGCGTCGATCGGATTCAGCCCTGCGGCCCGGCGCGCCGGAAAATAGCCAAACACCATGCCGATCGCCGCCGCGATCAGAAATGCGAGCAGGTTGATGCGCGGCACGAACAGCCACGGCACCTGCATCAGCGGGGCAATGATCAGCACCAGCACCTGAGCCAGTGCGATGCCGATCACGCCGCCAAGGCAGGACAGCACGATCGCCTCGACCAGAAACTGGGTCAGGACTTCGTTCGCGACCGCGCCGATCGCCAGCCTGATGCCGATTTCACGAGTGCGTTCGGTCACTGATACCAGCATGATGTTCATGATGCCGATACCGCCGACGACAAGGCTGATGGCTGCGACGGCCGTGACGATTCCGGTCAGCAGGGTGGTCGTGGCGGTCAGCGTCGCGCTGATCTGCGCGGTATCGAAGATGTTGAAGTCGTCCTGCTTGTCGCCGGTAATCTGGCGCCGCTGGCGCAGCAGACCGGTGATCGCGGTTTGCACCGTGGGGCTATCATAGGCCTGGTCCACTCCGACCAGCATCACCCGGATATCGAGGTTTCCGGTCAGCCGGCGCTGGACGGTCTTGATCGGCATGATCACGACATCATCCTGATCTCCGCCGAAGCCTGCCTGCCCGCGCGTGGAGAGCAGGCCGATGACCAGACAGGATATTCCATTGAGGCGGATTCTTTGGCCCAGCGGTGCATCCGGTTCCCCGCCCCCGGTAAACAGGTTCTTGCGCACGGTGTTGCCCAGAATGCAGACGGCCTTGCCGGCCAGTTCCTCGTCGGGCTCGAAACTGCGCCCGGCGACCAGTGGCCAAGGTTGGACCGAGAAGAAGTCTGCGGTGGTGCCGTTGACCGTGGTGGTCCAGTTGGACCCCTCGTAGACAGCGGTGACAGCACTGCTCGCCTGCGGCGCGACGGCGGTGATCCCGGCAATCTGATCGCGGATCGCCGCAACGTCCCTTGCGTCGAAATCGGAAGGCTGGGGCCCACCACCGCCCCGCCCGAACCCCTGGCCCGGGCGAACGAGGAGGATGTTGTTGCCCAAGCTGGCAATCTGTTTCTGCACGGCCAGCGTTGTTGCCTCACCCAGCGTCACCATGGTGATGACGGCGGCCACCCCGATGATGATGCCAAGCGTGGTCAGGAATGATCGCATGAGGTGCCGCCGGATCGAGCGGAAAGCGAGAATAAAGGTGGTGAACAGCATCAGGCCGGCACCGCCTTGTTGCTATCCACGTGGTCAACCAGCCCGTCCCTGAAATGAATGATGCGCTCCGCAAATCGGGCCATGTCGGGCTCATGCGTCACCATCAGCACGGTTATGCCGCTGGTCTGGTTGAGCTGGGTCAGAAGCTCCATGATTTCGACCGAGCGCTCGCTGTCGAGATTGCCGGTCGGCTCGTCGGCCAGCAGAAGTTCGGGATTGGTGACAAGCGCGCGGGCAATCGCCACGCGCTGTTGCTGTCCGCCGGACAGTTCGGACGGGGTGTGCCCGGCCCAATCGGCCAGCCCCACTTTGGTCAGCGCAGCCATCGACAGCGTCTGCCGCACCTCGCGTCCGTCGCCCCGATAGATCAGCGGCAATTCGACATTTTCCAACGCCGACGTGCGCGCCAGCAGATTGTAGCCCTGAAACACAAAGCCGAGATAACGCCGCCTGAGCAGAGCGCGCTGGTCGCGGTCCAGCGAGCCGACGTCATGGCCCTTGAACAGATACTGCCCACCGCTGGGCACATCGAGGCACCCCAAGATGTTCATCATCGTCGATTTGCCCGAACCCGAGGGCCCCATGATGGCGACAAAATCACCTGACGCGACCTTGAGGTCCACGCCCTTCAACGCCTGAAACTGTGCCTCACCGGTGCCGAATGTCTTGGTCACATGGCTGAGCTGGATCAGGGGTGCCATCAGCCGGCGCCATTGGCCAGTTGCCCGGTGATGACCTGCATGCCGGGCCTCAGCGCACCGCCGATCACTTCGGTCGAGGTGCCATCGCTGGCGCCGGTCTGGATGTCGACAGCCCTCGGCGCGCCCTTGTCGAGCACATACACGGTCTGCCGCGCACCTCGGCCTTTTTGCGAGGTCTTTTCGGCATGGCCGCCGCGGATTCCGCGCATGGTCAGCGTGCTGGTAATGCCACTGCTGCCAGTCGCGCCGCCGGCGGCCGGCGTAAAGCGCAAGGAGGCGTTGGGGACGAGCAGCGCGTCGGGCCGCGCCTTGGTGATGATCGTGGCCGTTGCGGTCATGCCGGGGCGCAGCCGCAAGGTGGCGTTGCCGACCGTGAGATTGGCATTGTATGAGACGACTTGGGAATTGGAGGTGGCCGCTGCCGCCGAGGCCGAGGTTGCGGTCAGGTTCGAGCCGAGATCGACCCGCGAGACCGTGGCCGGAAAGCGTTCGCCCGGGAAGGCATCGACGGTGAACGTCGCTTGCTGACCCTGGGCCACTTCACCGACATCGGCTTCATCGACGGCAACCGGCAGTTTCATCTGGGCCAGATCCTGTGCAATCACGAACAGCGTCGGCGTATTGAAGGACGCGGCCACTGTCTGCCCCGGTTCAATTTGCCGGGTCAGCACCACACCCTTCACCGGCGAACGGATCACGGTCTTGGTGAGGTTGGTGGTGGCCGAAGACACGACGGCGCGCGCCGCAGCCACATTTGCGACAGCGGATTCCATCGCGGCCTTCGCGCGGCCATATTCGGCGCGCGCGAAGGCCAGATCGGTATCAGACGGCACTTTGCCGCCGGACAGGCGGAACACCATCTCCTGCCGCGACAGTTGCGCCCGGACCTGTGCCAGAGTGGCCTGCGCCAGCGCGACGGCGCTTTGGCTGGCGCGCAATTGCGCGGCGCTCTGGTTCACCGTATCGGCAAACCGCGAGGGATCGATCAGCGCAAGCTGCTGGCCAGCCACAACCGGGTCATTGACATCGACCATGACACGGGTGACTAGGCCGGACAGCTCCGAGCCGACCAGGATCTGGTTCACCGGGGCCAATCGTCCGGTGGCCGATACGGTAACCTGCAGCGCCCCGCGGCGCACCGGCTGACTGGCGTACTGGTTGGCCGGAACAGCTGAAAAGTACCGCACGAGCAGCACGAACACGATCACCGCGATCAGCCCCAGAACCAACCATTTGGCCTGGCGCCGCCACCAGGGCACCGGCTTGACGCCCAGAAAGGCATCGGTTGTTTCGGTGTCGGCCACAATCATGGCCGCTGGCACGGCCACATCGGGTTTAGTGGATTCAGCCATTGTCAGTCCTGTCCGGTATGGCGTCGCGGTCGGTCCAGCCACCGCCGAGCGCCGCGTAGAGCTGCACCAGCGCCGCTGCCCGGTCATGGCGTGCTTGCGCTGCCCCGTTGCGCGAGGTGATCAGCAGATTTTCGGTAATGAGCAGCGCGGCATAATCGATCAGCCCGCTGCGATACTGCTGCCGCGCCAGATCAGCCGAAGAGGTTGCGGAGGTTTCGGCGAGGTCGAACTGAATCTGGCGCCGGTTCGCTGCCTGCAGCGCGACCACGGCATTTTCGACGTCCTCAAGCGCGACCAGCACCGACAATTTATAACGGGCGAAGGCGCCATCGGTTGCCGCGCGCTGGGTGCGTACCAGGCTGCGCAGCCGCCCGCCGTCGAAGATGGTCTGGGCGATCCGGGCAAAGGCCTGGCCGGTGATCAGATCGAACGGGCTCGACAGCGTGCCCGAGCCGGTGCCGATGCTTCCGCCGAGAGACAGCGCGGGAGAGAGCGCCGCCTCGGCCACGCCGATGCGCGCCGTGGCGGCTGCCAGAGTCCGTTCGGCGGACCGTACGTCGGGCCGCTGCCTGAGGACATCGGCCGGGATACCCACGGCAAGACCGGCGGGGCCGACAGGGATCGGCCGCGATTGCGCCAGTTCGGCGCGCAAGGCCCCGGGACCCTGGCCGAGCAGCACGCCAAGCCCGGCGATCGCCTGGCTGAGGCTGCTCTCGATTTGCGGGATGGTCGCCGTCGTCTGGGCAAGCTGGGTCCGCGCAAGATCGACGTCGAGCTGGCCGATCAGCCCGGCCTGGCGGCGCCAGTCGGCGATCTGCAGATTGTCGGTCTGATTGATCCGTGCTTCCTGCGCATTGGCCAGATTCACTTGCAGCAGCCGGACTTGCAGATAGGTACTGGCGATGGTTGACTGCACCGTCAGCGCCACTGCGGCAGAGTCGAACTGGCTGGCCTCGCTGTCAGCGCGCGCCGCTTCGATCGCGCGCGAGCGGCCGCCGAACAGATCAACCTGATAGGCCGCTTCGGCAGCGCTCGTCAGGCTGTCACCCGAAAGGCTGGCCCCGGCGGGTGCGGTGATCGACTGTGTGCGGGTATAGCCGCCCGATGCGGAAATCGTAGGCACCGCCGCACTTCGCGCCTGCGCCAGCGCTTCGCGCACCTGGCGGAGCCGCGAGAGGGCTTGGCCGATATCGAGGTTGGCGGCGAGGCCCGCCTCCTCCAGCCGGGTCAGGTCCGGGTCGCCGAACTGGTTCCACCAACGGGTCGTGGCGCTTTGCGTAAAGAGATCGGGCGCCACCGAATATATGGGCGGAACCGCTAGCGCGGCCGGCGTTGGGGGATGATAGTCAGGTCCGACCACACAAGCGGACAGTGCCAGCATGCCGGGAGCCGCGATCAGGCGCAGCCCCAGCCTCATGCCGGTCCGCCGATTCCGGCGGCAGGGTGCGCAACGCTACGCATGATGTCTTCCCACTGGAATGAGCGTGCAGCGGCATTGCCTTGTGCTGCCGAGAGCCGGCACGCGCACGCGGCCGATGCGATGGGTCAGGCGTAAGGGGTCACCACTGTGAACCCAAAGTATGTGCCTGCGCCTTCTCCCGCGACAGTGTCGGAATCTACGCAGCCGGCCGAGTGTCGCGGAAGATGTCCCAGACCGCCATGAACAGCGCCGCAATCACTGGCCCGATCACGAAACCGTTGAAACCCATCAGTTCGAACCCGCCCAGCGTGGCGATCAGCACGACATAGTCTGGCATCTGCGCGTCGCGCCCGACGAGGATCGGGCGAACCACATTGTCGACACTGCTGACGATGAAGAAGCCGAGAAGGAACAAGGCACTGCCGCGCCACAGGTCACCGGTCAGCAGCAGCCAGACGGTAACCGGAACCCAGATGAACGCAGTGCCGATGGCGGGAAACAGCGAGAATATCCCCATCGCCACGCCCCACAGCAGCGCGCCGCCGATCCCCAGCATCCAGAAGGCGAGGCCGCCGGTCAGCCCCTGCAGCACGGCCACGATCAGGCTGCCCTTGATCGTGGCGCGTACCACCGCGACGAACCGCATGGTCAGCAGGCTGCGCTGGTCGGGCGGAAGCGGCAGGCAACTCTCGATCCTGTCGATGATCCGCGCGCTGTCTCGCAGCAGGAAGAAGGTGAGATACAGCATCACCCCGAGCGACAGGAAGAACGCGAGCGCCCATTGCCCGATATCGAGCGCCCGGCCTGCGAGCGGCTGAATGCTGCTGGCGAAGGCGTGGGCGATCCGTTCGCGCACCAGAGTGAAATCGCCAAGGCCAAGGTCCGCCAGCCAGCCACGCACCGCTACCGGCAGATGCTGCTCCGCCGATGCGAAACCCCGCGCAAAATCGATCTCGCCCGATTGCAGACTGCCATACGTCGCCGCGGCCTGGCTCAGCAGCGCCGCACCGAGCAGGATGGCGGGAACGACCGCGACCGCGATGACAGCCATCAGCGTGATCGCGGCTGCCAGGTTGGTGCGCCCCGGCGCATGGTGCAGCAGCGCGGCGTTGAGCGGGGCGAACAGGATGGCGGCGATTACGCCCCACAGGATCGCGCCGGCAAATGGCCCGACCAGCCAGGCAAAGGCGAATGTGCTGGAGACAAGAAGGATCAGGAGAAAGCCGCGCTCCAGCGCACTACGCGGGTTCGGCGGTCCGGTCATGCCACGCCCTCGCGGAAGAGCGGCGCCTGATCTCCCCGGCCTATCAGAAAACGGCCGAGGCCAACCTTGCCCACTTCGAGGACCATGAGCAGCAGAATGCCAAGGCCACCCGCCAAGGCCATGTCGCTCCATGCGATCGCGGCGAATTTCAGCAGGGTCTGTGCTGCCGGGATGAACAGGATGGCCCCGGTGATCGCGGCGACCGCGAGCAGGACCATGCGCAATGCCGGATTGGGCCTCAGCAGCGCTTGCCCCAGCGAGGCGCTGAACGAGCGGTTCACGAAAGCCAGCGCCAGCACCGCAGCGATCAGTGCGAAGAACATCAGCGCGCGCAATTCGGTTTCGGGCATGCGGTTTGCGGTCTCGGCGAACAGCAAGGCGGCCAGCAAGACCAAAGTCGTTCCGCCCTGGAAAACGCTCCAGGCGATCATCTGCCAAGAAAACAGCGGCTCGTCCGGCGCGCGCGGCGGCCGCGTCATGATGTCGGCCTCTTCATCCTCGGCCTCGAACACCAGCGCGCAGACCGGATCGATGACCATTTCGAGCAGCGCGATGTGGATCGGGCCGAACAGCAGCGGCAGCCCGAAGAGCAGCGGGATCAGGGCAAGGCCGGCGATTGGCACGTGCACCGCGAAAATGAAGGCCATCGCCTTGCGGATATTGTCGTAGATTCGCCGCCCGAGCCGCACCGCTTGCACGATTGCGCCGAAATCGTCCTCCAGCAGCACGATCGCCGCGGCCTCGCGCGCCACATCGGTGCCTCGCTGGCCCATCGCCACCCCGATATGCGCGGCCTTGAGCGAGGGGGCGTCGTTCACGCCGTCGCCGGTCATGGCGACGATCTCGCCCGCCGCCTTAAACGCCTGCACAATGCGCAGCTTCTGTTCGGGCATGATCCGGGCGAACACGGTGACCGTTTTCAGACGCTGCGCCAATGCGGCATCGTCCAGCGCCGCCATGTCATCACCGGTCAGCACATCGCCCGCCGCGATCCCCGCCTCGGTCGCAATGGCACGTGCTGTGGCTGCATGATCGCCGGTGATCATCACCACCCGGATGCCAGCTCTCCGGCATTCGGCGACAGCGGCAGGAACGCTGGGGCGCAGCGGATCAGCGAGGCCGACGAGCCCGCTCAGCGTATAGTGATAGGCCTGCTGGCCCTTGGCCCAATTGCGGTCTTTCGGATCAGCCGTCGCGACAGCCAGCACACGAATGCCGCGTTCCGCCATGGCCTCGACCGGGCCTTTCATCGCCAAATGGTCGGCCTCCGAGAGCCGGCACAGCTCGGCAATGGCTTCTGGTGCGCCCTTGGCGGAGAGCCGCAATTCCTCGCCGTCATCCCAGATATTCGACATCGCGAGCAAGTCCGGCCGCAAGGCATAGGCCTGCACGAGCTTGCCGTGGACTTCGGCGAGCGGTGTTGCCTTGCCGCGCGCGTCGTGAATCGCAATTTCCATTGGATCGCTCGGTGCCTCGGCGCTGGCAAGCGCTGCCGTATCGACCAATGCGCGAAACCCGTCCGGCACAGCGAGTCCCGGCTTCAATGCCAATGTCTCCCCTGAAGGCAGCCACAGCGCCGCGATCGACATGCGATTTTCGGTGAGCGTGCCGGTCTTGTCGGTGCAGAGCACGGTTGCCGAACCCAAAGTCTCGATGGCGGCAGCACGCCGGGTGAGCACGCCGACTTTGCCGATCCTCCATGTGCCCATCGCGAGGAACACGGTGAGCACCACCGGGAACTCCTCTGGCAGCATCGACATGCCGATGGCGATCCCGGCCAGCACCGCCTCGATCCACCCGCCGCGCAGCAGGCCGAACAGCAGGACCACCAGAAGCGCCACCGCGCCGCCGCCCAGGGCGCACCAGCCCACGATCCGCGTAGTCTCGCGGCGCAAGCGCGGGGCCTCGGTTTCGAGGCCCGCGAGCGACTGGCCGATCCGGCCAATCTCGCTGCGCGGTCCTGTCGCAAGAACGCGCGCAATCCCGCTGCCGCGCGTGACGAGCGAGCCCGAATAGAGGAACGGAATGCCATCCCCGCCGGAGCGCGGCGCGGGTTCGTCCGCGCGCGCCACCGTGGCGATCTTGCTCACGGGCAAAGATTCGCCTGTCAGCAGCGATTCATCGGCCTGCAGGTCATGGGCCTCAACCAGCCGCGCATCCGCTGCGATCCGGTCGCCCTGCTCAAGCACGATCAGATCGCCGCACACGACTTCGCGCCCGGCAATGCGCAGCCGCGCACCGCTCCGGATTACAAGCGCCCGCGGGGCTGAAAGATCACGCAAGGCTTCCAGCACATGCTCGGTCCGCGCCTCCTGCACCACGGTGACGACGATCGAAAACGTCGCAAAGCCAAGCAGGATCAGCGCCTCGGTCAGGCTCCCGAGCAGAAGATAGGCGCCGCCGCCCAGCAGCAGCAGCGCCAGCATCGGCTCACGGAGCACGCCGAGCGCAATCCGCAAGACGGATCGCTGCCCCGCCCGGGCGAGCTCGTTGGGGCCATCGGTCGCCAGACGGGCTGCAGCTTCGGCAGGTGTCAGACCTGCATCAATCTCTGCGCCCATCTTCACCCCCGCCTTCGCCCGAACCGCTGCGATGGCACTCCGCGCAATTGCTGATGTTCTGGATGCCTTCTTCGGCATGTTTGGCGCGAATCTGGGCAGGCTGGTGCTCGTGGCAACCAAAGCAGGTGGAGCGGCTGGTATTCCCGCCGATGTGGCAGGTTGTGCAGGCCGCCTTGTGCGGTCCGATGAGCGCAAAGAAGCGCGTATGATCGAACGTTGCGGGTTTCCAGGCCTTTGGTGCATGACAGGCCCCGCAATTGCTACCGGCCTGAGCATGAAACGGCGTGGCAGGGGCGCGGTGGCACGAGGCACACTGACCTCGCACATCGGCGCGCAGAAGGGTGTGTGCGAAGCTGTGGTGCGCCGCGTTCAGCAGCAGCGGCCCGGTGTGATCGCTGTGACAGGCCATGCAGTTGGCCTCGCGCAGCGCCTGATGGAACGCGATCCGGGCGCCGCTGGACTTCACCGGGATGCCCTTGGTGGAGCGGATGCCGATGTCTGCCAGCTTGTGGCAGGCTGTGCAGCGCGCCGCCGAGACGCCGCGCAGCGGCGCGTGGCAGGCAAAGCAGTTTCCAGCGATGGCACTATGCGCAGGGGTCACCGGGCCGGGCGCGACCATCGCTTGCGGCCAGACAAACGCCAGCGCGATCACCCCGGCAAGAACCGTGACCAAAAGCCAGAGACTCCAGCGGCGCATCAGTGCCACCCCCAGAACAGGAAGGTCGCCAAGATGTGCGTCAGCGCAAGCACACAGAAGGCCAGCGTAATCGGCAGGTGGACAATGCGCCACGACTTGACGAGATCATAAGTCAGGCTGTCCCAGTAGGTCTCCTCGTCCAGCGCTCCATCCGTTAGCCCTGCCTCGAGCAGCCGCGCACGGTTCGCCACCAGCCGCTTGCGTGAGGGCCCCATCAGGTATTTGCCGGTAAGGCCGCTCGCCACGGTGATCAGCATGGCTGCAATCGCCAGCCATGCGAGTACCGCGTTGAAATGGATGCCGGCATGAACCAGGATCAACAGCGATCCCGCCCAAGCCAGACGCTCATGCCAGCGCAGCAGCTTGACCGGCGTGCCTGCGGTGATGACCTTGTGCTTGCGCAGCGAATAGGCTGACGAGACAAGGATCAGCAATACGCCGGGAATGCCGAGATAGCGGCCGATCCAGACCAAACCCGCCAGATGCAGCCCAGCATCGACCGCGAGCGCCACGCCGATCAGCGCCAGAAGCATCAGCGCGAAGGGCACGACCTCGCGGCTCAGCAGGCTTGTGCGCGAGATGAAGTGCCGATTGGGATGCAAGTGTGGCTTGGCCATGTTTGCCAATCCTCAAAGCAAGCGATTGTTCCACCCGGCAGCGCACCAGGCCCAATCTGTATCGTTGTCAGCGCCCGATCATAAGATGCGCGCATTCCCCTTGCCTGTGATTACCTCAAGGACGGGCGGACGCAGTGCGGCCTGTCGCTCGCTGTGTGTCCCAGCTAGCGCAGTCCGCCTGCGGTCGGACAGCTTTGCGCCCCAAGCGTCAGCGTAGAATCCGATGCTGGCGGAGAAGCGTCTGGCAGGGAACCGGGCTCTGGGGCCCGCACATTTTCACCGGGCAGGCCCAAGGAGATTCGATGATGAACGACTGGGCCCGATTGATCACCACCCGCACGGGTTTCCGTTTTACGGTCCGGCCGGTGAACCTCGCCGATGAGCCCGGCCTTACCGATTTCTTTGCGCATGTTTCGCATGATGATCTGCGCTTCCGGTTCCTCTCGGGTCTCAACGTTGTCGGGCACGACCGGATTGTCGCGCTTGCGGCAGTGGACCATGAGGCGACCGAAAACTTCCTCGCGTTCGATGCGGAAAGTGGTGCGATGATCGCCTCTGGCATGCTCGCCTGTGATCCAGGGCTGGAGCGGGGCGAAGTCGCAATTTCCATCCGCGAGGACTACAAGCACCGCGGCGTGGCGTGGGAACTGCTCGCCCACATCGCGCGCTATGCCGAAGCTAAGGGCGTGAAAGTGCTCGAATCGATCGAAAGCGCGGACAATCATGCCGCGATCGATCTCGAACGGGAAATGGGTTTCACAGCCGCTCCCTATCCGGGTGATGCCACCTTGGTGCTGGTCAGCCGCAAGCTCGGCCGTGCCGCTGCGTGACGGCGGCCTGCGCCTTGCGGCTAGCTGCGGCAGCGATTTCGCGTGCACCTTGTGGATGATCGCGTCGCAGTGATTTTCAACGGTGCGCTGGGTGATGCCAAGGTCGGCCATCGCGCGGTGCGACGGCCATCCCGGCGCTATGTTCCGCACTTGGAGCGGCCTTGCGATGCACGGCGCCGCCGCCGCCGCTGTAGGATCCGCCGCGTGGTCTGCTTGAGCAATTCGGCCGAGACCAGAGTGAAGACCACGCGCGGCACGATCCCGCAGATCATCGCCTAGGGTCAGGACCTAATAACCTCACCTTCGAGGTTTGAGGCAAAATGGCTCAGTGTGAGGAAGGAATACGCAGGAATATATCGATATTTCAAGGCTTCCTGACGAAGCAGTTGGCCATTTTGGTCAAATCCCTGCGGGCCGCTCGCATGGCTTCCAGCTCAGACAGAAACTCACTTCGAAAGGCAACCAGCCTCCCTGCGTAAGTTTTCGCGTGATATGTTCGCCATGCCAGCGCTTCGAAGGCGCGGTTAATACGTCCTGACTCTAGGCCGGCATTGCTAATCCGAACCAGCCAGCGAGCGGTGTGAACGGCAGCGCCATGGCCACCAGCAGCGCGCCGAGCGATGTTGCTCCCAAAGCCGGGCGAGGACGGTCGCTCCATGGTCGGCCGCTGATGCGGATCACGAAAATCGCGAGGACCTGTGTCGCCATCGAATCCAGGAACCTGGCCGTACGGAATTCCGGCCGCGATACGTGGAAGAGAATAGCCGAGGCATCTGAGTATATTCCGCGCCTATCACTCAGGGCCCTCAAACCATACCCAAACGTTCGATTCCATCGAGCCGATTGGAGAATGCATCATGCCCAAGACTGCCGAAGCTCAGACAAAGGTGAAGGATGCGCTCGAGCATGGGCGAGCTGCTGCGCAGGAATTGCACGCCGCACTTACTGACGCCGTTAGCGTTGGTGGCGAGGCCTTAAAGGGTGATCTTGAAACCTTGGCGCTCCAGGCCAAGGCAATCGCGGTTTCGATCGGGGGTTCGCTGGAGGCGCAGACCGCTGCGACAAAAAAGGCGATCGAAGAGGCAGCTGCTTCTCTCGAGGGAGCCGCGAAGCACGTCAAGCAAGCCCTCGAGAGCTCCGGGCAAGATGCGGGACGTTCTATCAGGAATGCCATCGGTGACGCGCGCGCTGCGGTTCAGAAGATCAGCGAAGCCGTCGCCGAAAAGCGTTCAGCAGCGTCCAAAGACAAATAGGAGCCAACCATGCGAAATTTCGTCACGATCGCATTTGGAAACAAAGCCAAGGCATACCAAGCCTTGCATACACTTTGGCAACTCGACGATGTTGGCGAGATTACCGTGCACGGAACCGCCGTGGTTCATCGGGATGACTGGGGCCTCGTCGAAGTCGATACCAAGGAGACGAACCCGGTTCTGGCGACGGCGGTTGGCGTCGGCCTTGGCGCGCTGTTGGGCACCCTTGCAGGGCCCGTGGGCGTAGCAGTCGGAATCGCCGAGGGAGCCGCGATTGGCGCTGCAACGGGTGCGTTGATCGGCGGCGCGGTCGATCTCGATCGTTCGGATACACGTGGCAAAGCTGTTGCCGAAAGCCGGTTCGTGCTCCGACGCGGTCAATCTGCCGTCATCGCGGACGTCAGTGAAGATTGGACGTCGGGAATCGACACGCGCATGCAAAGTCTTGGCGGCAAGGTTCACCGGCGTTCTGCTGCAAGTGTCCACACCGATTACAAG
>CAILIO010000362.1 GCA_903834285.1 uncultured Sphingomonadales bacterium
CGCAGCCGCAGCCGCTTCGGCGGCAGGAAGCGGCAGATTGCTGCCCTGCGAGTTGAGGTAGAGGATCACGTTGGCACGCTGCATCGGATCGCTGAGACCGGCAAACGACATCTTGGTCCCGGTCGCGTACTTGGCGGGCGAGGTCAGCCATTCATCAAGGCTGGCGAAATCCCACTTGCCGCCCTTGCCCTTGAGCGCGTCGGAGAAAGCATAGCCGCCGCGGCCCTGACCTTGGCCTTCACCGACCACGGCCCACAGATTCGGGCCGATGCCGTTGGCCCCGCCCTGCGCGATCGTGTGGCACGCCTTGCACTTGGCGAAGATCGCTTCGCCCTTGCTCATCTCGGCCTTGGCCATGCGCATGCCGATCGGCTCGGCAGCAGCGGCACCAGCGCCGCCCTCGGCTTCGACGCCCTCGATCACATAGCCCATCTTGGCCGGACGGTTTTCCTTGTCGGCAAGGAAGTAGTGGCCCGAAAGGCTCGAAAGCCCCAGCGCAACGATGCCGCCGAACAAGGTCCAACCGGCAATGGTATTGAAACGATCGTCCATTCCGAGCCCCATATGGAGTGCGCGCAGCCCGCGTGCCGCGCTGAATTTCGCCGCCGCTCTAGTCACGCCCCGGCGCCCGCGCAAGAGCGATTGCAATAGGTTGAGTGACAAGAATCGCATGAGCACATGACCTTGCCAGGTGCAAAAGCGCCTTGCCCGGTCCGTCTCTGGGCCCTAAGCGCCTCGGTCCATGGCCAGCTACCCCGCCCCAGCCGCACGCCTCGTTGCCGAAATGACAGAGGCCGCCGCCGCCGATCCGGCGCGCGCGGTCGCGTTTCAGGGCGCGCCCGGCGCCAATTCGCACCGCGCCGCGCTCGAAGCGCTGCCCTATTGCCTGCCGCTGCCGTGCTTCTCGTTCGAGGACGCGCTGGAAGCAGTGAAAGACGGCCGCGCCGGCCAGGCGATCATCCCGATCGAGAATTCGCAGCACGGCCGCGTCGCCGATATCCACTTTCTGCTCCCGGAAAGCGGCCTCTCGATCGTCGGCGAGCACTTCATGCCGATCCATGCCTGCCTGATGGGCCTTGGCACCGGGCCCTATACCAGCGCCTACAGCCATCCGCAGGCCCTCGGCCAGTCGCGCCACTACTTGCGGACACGTGGCATCGTGCCGATGTCTTATGCCGATACCGCGGGCGCGGCGGCCTATGTCGCCGAACTGGGTGACCCGGCCATGGCCGCGATCGCGCCGCGCATTGCCGCCGAACTCTATGGCCTCACCATCGCCGCAGAGGATATCGAGGACGCGCACGACAACATGACCCGCTTCGTCATGCTGGCGCCCGAACCGCTCGACCTTTCGACAATCAGCGGCCCCGCGATCACCACTTTCGTGTTCGAGGTGCGCAACATCCCTGCCGCGCTCTACAAGGCGCTCGGCGGCTTCGCGACAAACGGCGTCAACATGACCAAGCTCGAAAGCTACCAGCGCGGCGCGAGCTTTGCCGCCACCGCCTTCTTCGCCGATATCGTCGGCGCGCCGGGCGAGCCGGCGGTCGACCGCGCTTTCGAGGAGCTCACGTTCTTCGCCAAGGATCTGCGCATTCTCGGCACCTATCCACTCGAACGAGTGCGCGGATAACCGCCTGAAAGGGCACGACGCGCACGCCAAACCGGCGCGATAATCGCTTGCCCGATCCCCGCGCGCCATGCGACCACTGTGCACGTGGCAGGAGGACCGGGACCGGACAGCGCCGATGCGGGCGAACGCGCCTGGGAAGCGGCGCGCGCCATGCGCGAAATCCAGTACGCCCCCGTCCCGCCCTACAAGGTGCCGCACAGCGAGCCGCCCGAATGGCTGGTGGCGATCATGCGCTTTCTCGCCAAGCTGTTCGAACCACTCGGCCAGGTGCTCGGCGCGGGATGGAGCTGGGTCGAGGTCATGTTGGTCGTGCTCGCCGCAGTCGGGGCGCTCTGGATCGTATGGACTCTGTTCCAGCGCTGGCGTGAGGTTCGCGCGCTCGCCGTGCCAGCAACGGACGCACCGATCATCGACCGCGGCGCCGCGCTCGCGCTGCTTGAGGATGCCGACGCGCTCGCGGCCGAGGGCCGTTTCGAGGAGGCTGTGCATCTCCTGCTCCAGCGCAGCGTGCAACATATCGCCGCGGCCCGCCCCGATTGGCTGTCTCCTTCCAGTACCGCGCGCGAGATCGGTCTGATCCCCGGCCTGCCTGCTGCCGCGCAGCAGGCCTTCACGCTCATCGCGCGCGAAGTCGAACGCAGCCTCTACGCCCTGCGCGCGCTCGCCGCCGAAGACTGGCAGCGCGCGCGCGCTGCCTATGCTGCCTTCGCGCTGCAAAACCTTGGATCCGCACGATGAGCGCCCCGGCATCCTCGCAGCCCTTCAGCAAGGGCACATCGCTCGGCATCGTGCTGATCGGCACGCTCGCCTTCATTGCCCTGCTCTACTGGCTCGGCACCGGCGGCGGGTCGACCAACAACGGTGGTGGGCACGCCGCGGGGCGCGGCATCAATGGCTATGCCGCGCTCGCCGCAATGATCGAAGCCGATGGCGTCACCGTCCGCCGCGCGCGGAGCAAGGATGCGCTCAAGCAGCCCGGTCTCCTCGTGCTGACGCCGCCTGCCGAAGCCAAGGGCAACGACATTGCCGAAATCGTCGAGGCGCGCCGTACGATCGGCCCAACGCTTGTCGTCACGCCCAAGTGGCGGGCTTTTCCGGACTTCGCCAACCCCGCCAGCAAGCGCGGCTGGACCCGGCTGGAGGGCACTGCCCCACCCGAATGGAAGGGCTACCACGACGATCTCGGCGTGAGCTTCGTCAAGGGCGCGGCGCATGGCTGGCGGGGCTCAGGGGCTTATTCAGCGCTTCACGGCCGACTTCCCGATGATCGCACCGTGCAGGCCGGTACCGGCCCCGGCCTTGAATCGCTGATTGAAACCCCCGATGCTGACGTTCTGGCCGGCTATCTCACCGGCGACGGCAGCAATC
>CAILIO010000363.1 GCA_903834285.1 uncultured Sphingomonadales bacterium
GCGCGGTCGATGCAGTGATCATCGATACCGAACTCGGGCTCAACAATGTGCCGGAGCGCGAGGTCGCTGTCGCCGGGGCAGGGGCCGCGCCGCCACCCCAGCGCGGCATGCCACTGGTGCCGGCGCGCCCCACCGCCAACAAATTCGCCGCGGCCCGCGTCGCGACGGCGAAGGAATTCGGCACCGCACGCAAGATTGCCGAGCGCCATTCCAAGGTTGTCAGCCGGGTCTTCCTTGAAGCGCGGCTCGGACGCGGGATCAGCGCGCGCACGGTCGATCCGCTGATCGATGATATCTACGCGTCGGTTCAGCGCAATCTCTATGCGTTCAACGGCCTCCTGCGCTGCCGCGAAGACAGCGAGGAAACTTACCGCCACGCGCTCGCCACCAGCGCGCTGATGATTGCACTTGCCCGCCAGATGAACCTCTCAGCCGCCGAAACGCGCGATGCGGGCATGGCAGGACTTCTCATGGATATCGGCGCGAGCCAAGAGACTGGCGGACCGCCGCTCCCTGAAGACGGGTGGTCCGGTAGCACCGACCTCGAAACCGATGCCCATTGCCAGCACGTGCTGGCCGGCCATGCCCTCTTGAAAGCGGCGGGGGACATTCCCGATGCTGTACTCAAGGTCTGCCTGCGCCACCACGAACGGCTCGATGGCTCGGGCTATCCGCACCGCCTCGCTGGCGATGCGGTCGACACGCTCTCGCGCATGGCCGCGATTTGCGACACCTACGATCTACTCGTCGCCGGAAAGGAGGGACGACCCGGGCTCGATCCGGCCGAAGCGATCCGCCATATCGGCGAGCATGGCTACGGCCTGGATCCGGCGATCATGGTTGATTTTCTGGAGATGGTCGGCATCTATCCGATCGGTGCCTTCGTCGAGCTGCGCTCGGGCCGCATCGCCATGGTGGTCGATGAGGACCCGACCGAGCGCGCGCTGCCCACGGTCTACACCTTCTGGTCGAAGCCGCTCGGCCAGAAGGTGAAGGGCGAGGTGATCGAATTGTCGCAGTGCTACGGCGCAGACGAGATCGTTGGCATTGCCCAGCTCGGCGGGCTTGGCCTGCCACCGATTGGCGCGCTGCGCCAGTCGCTGCTCGGCGCCTATGCCCGTGCTGCGGCAGGCTGACCGAGAAGCTCGAGCGCCAGCGCTTCGGCGACGCGAATGCCGTCCACCGCTGCCGAAAGGATGCCCCCGGCATAGCCCGCGCCTTCGCCGGCCGGGTAGAGACCGTGGGTATTAAGGCTCTGGAGATCAGCCCCGCGCGTGATCCTGACCGGAGATGAGGTGCGCGTTTCCACCCCGGTCATCACTACGTCGGGATGGTCGTAGCCCGGCATCTGGCGGCCGAACACCGGCAGCGCCTCTCGCATCGCGGCAACCGCAAAGTCCGGCAGGCACCGTGCAAGATCAGTCGGCGTCACGCCCGGCTGGTACGACGGGGTGATCGAGCCGAAGCTGGTCGAGGGTTGCCCCGCGAGAAAATCACCCAGTTTCTGGCCCGGCGCGTTGTAGTTGCTGCCGCCCGCAACGTAGGCGAGCTCCTCCCACTTGCGCTGGAAGGCTACGCCCGCAAGCGGCCCCCCGGGATAGTCGCGCTCCGGGTTGATATCGACGACAAGGCCCGAATTGGCGTTGAACTCGGCGCGCGAATACTGGCTCATGCCGTTGGTCACCACGCGTCCCGGCTCGGATGCGGCAGCCACCACGCGCCCGCCCGGGCACATGCAGAAGCTATAGACCGAGCGGCCCTGGCTGGTCTGGTGCGCCAGCGAATACGCGGCGGGACCAAGGATCGGATGGCCTGCGCCCGGGCCGTAGCGCGCCACATCGACCAGCTGCTGCGGATGCTCGATGCGTACGCCAACGGCGAAAGGCTTTGCCTCGATATGCACGCCCGCGCTGTGGAGCACGGCAAAGGTATCGCGCGCCGAATGGCCAACCGCCATGATCACGCGCCGCGCCGGGAGCACTTCGCCGGTTGAAAGCACGAGGCCTTCCAGCTGCCGCTCGCCCTTGTCATCTTTGCCGATGACGAAGTCCTCGACCCGCGTCTCGAAGCGGTATTCACCGCCCAGCGCTTCGATCGTCTCGCGGATCGACATGACCATGGTCACCAGCCGGAAGGTGCCGACGTGGGGGTGTGCCTCGGTCAGGATTTCGGGCGGCGCGCCGGCCTTGACGAACTCGGTCAGCACCTTGCGGCCAAGGTGGCGCTGGTCCTTGATCCGGCTGTAGAGCTTGCCGTCCGAAAAGGTGCCCGCACCGCCTTCGCCGAACTGGACGTTCGATTCCGGGCTAAGCTCGCTGCGCCGCCACAGGCCCCAGGTATCCTTGGTCCGCGCGCGCACCGCCTTGCCGCGCTCGATGATGATCGGCTTGAGGCCCATCTGCGCGAGGATCAGCGCGGCGAGCAGCCCGCACGGCCCCGCGCCGATCACCACCGGGCGCGGACCCTGCCAGTCCGCCGGGGCCATGACGGGGAAGCGGTAGGCGGTATCGGGGGATGGGCGGACCTGCGGATCGCCGACATGGCGCGCCAGGACTGCCGCCTCGTCGGTCACGCTCGCATCGATCGCGTAGACCAGCGTGATCGCCGATTTGCGGCGCGCATCATTCCCGCGCTTCGCCACGCTGTAGCGCAGCAACGCGGCGGGCTCGATCTCCAGCCGCTCGGCAATCGCGGCTTCGAGTTCGACAGCGCTGTGGTCGAGAGGAAGCTTGAGTTCGGTGAGGCGAAGCATTCGCGTCCCCTACTCATTGCAGGGGCTGCTTGAAAGCCTCAGTGCATATGCCCGGCAACAATCGCGTCAAACACCGCTTCGTGAAGCGGCTCGATAAAAGCGCAGCCCGCTTCGAAGCGGTCCACCCAGACGACCTTTGCCTGCCGCGGCGGCAAGCCGGGCAGCGTGATCCACACGCATTCGTCGACGCGTAGCCGCTCCATGCCGGCAAGGCGCAGGCCGTGGCGCGAAAGGTCGAGAATCTGCGCCGCGAGCCGCACGATCGTGCGCCGATACTGCACACGCACCATCAGCGGGCGCCGCTCGGACTGGCGCTCCTGCTGGGGACGAGGATCTTGCATTTCGGCTGACATGCGTGCTCCGGGTTGTCCCCAATCGGGGGACATTGGTCCGTATAGGACAGAAATGACTACGAATTCTTTAACCCGATGGAAATTATGGCAAGTGGCGGAATCCCGCGCTATTCGGCGTTTGCTGTGGCCTTTTGCCGGCTGGCGGGGACTTTTTCGATGAACCTTGTGCTTCACACCTACTGGCGCTCCTCCGCCGCTTGGCGCGTGCGCACCGTGCTGGCGCTCAAGGGCCTCGCGTGGGACGCCTTGCCGCACGATCTGCGGACCGATGCGCAGCTGGCCCCCGATTATGTTGCGCGCAATCCGCAAGGCCTTGTGCCCGCGCTGGAAGTGGACGGCGCGGTGCTCACGCAGAGCCTCGCGATCATCGAATACCTTGAGGAACAGTTCCCGGACCCACCGGTCCTGCCGGCAGACCTGATCGAGCGGGCTCAAGTGCGTGCTTTCGCACTCGCCATCGCCTGCGATATTCACCCCGTCCAGAACCTGCGCGTGCTGCGCATGCTCCGCGCGCGGGGGCTCGATCAGGCGGCGGTCGATGGCTGGGCGCGCGAGGTGATCGAGGGCGGACTTGCCGCCTGCGCGCCCCTGATCGAGGACCGCGCCGGCCCGTTCTGCTTTGGCGAGGCGATGACGCTGGCCGATGTCGTGCTGATCCCGCAGCTTGCCAATGCCCGCCGCTTCGGCGCGCGGACGGACTATCCCCGGCTGGAAGCGATCGAGGCCCATGCCCTTGCGCATCCCGCTTTCGCCGGGGCAATTCCGGCCGCCCAGATCGACGCCGACCCCGCCTGATTGACATTCGCGGCGCCAGCGCGAAGGTTGCTTGCATGCAAACCCAAACGCTTCTGCTCACCGCCTCCGCCGCACTTGCCCTGATCGCCACGGGTCCCGCCCAGAGTGCGCCAAAGAAGGCCGCAGCCGATCCGCTCCAGCAGCGCCTGCTAACGCTCGACACGCATCTCGATACGCCCGCCTCGCTGGCGCTGCCCGGCTGGTCGATCATTGACGCGCATACCGTGGCCCAGGACTACACACAGGTCGATCTGCCGCGGATGAAGCAGGGCGGGCTCGATGGCGGGTTCTGGGCGATTTACACGTCGCAAGGTCCGCTCGATCCGGAATCCACCCGCAAGGCGCGCGATTTTGCGCTCATGCGCGGGGTTGCGATCCGCGAAATGGTCGCCGCGCACCCCGAAAGCTTTGCTCTCGCCAGCAAGGCGGCTGATGCTGCCGCGATCAAGGCGAGCGGCAAGCGCGTGGTCTACCTCTCGATCGAGAACGCCTGGCCCTTGGGCGATGACCCCACGCTCCTGCGCAGTTTCTACGCGATGGGCGTGCGCATTTCGGGCTTTGCGCATTTCCGCACCAACCAGTTTGCCGACAGCTCGACCGACAAGGCCAAGTGGGACGGCCTTAGCCCGCTCGGCGTCCAGCTGCTTGCCGAAATGAACCGCCTAGGCGTTGTCCCCGATCTCTCGCACAGCTCCGACCGCGCGCTCGATGATGCGCTGCGGCTTTCGAAAGCGCCGATCGTGCTCACACATTCGGGCTGCAAGGCGGTGTTCGATCATCCGCGCAACATCGATGACGCACACCTCAAGGCGCTCGCTGCCGCCGGCGGGGTCATCCAGATCAACTCGGTCTATGTGAAGGGCCTCAAGCAGAGCCCGGAGCGCGAGGCGGCGATGAAAGCGTTCGAGGAAAAGTACCCCGAGGATCGCAAGCTGACCCCCGCCGAGCGCCAGTCCATGCTCGCCGAGCGCCACGCCATCGACGCGAAGTACCCGGAGCTGCGCGCCGCGTTCGATGACGTCATGGCCAATCTGCTCCACGCCTTGCAGGTTGTGGGTGTTGACCATGTCGGCATCGGCCTCGATTGGGACGGCGGCGGCGGGGCGGCAGGCCTCGAGGATATCGCCGACCTCCCCAAGATTACCAAGGCTCTGATCGTGGCCGGCTACAGCGAAGCGGATGTTGCGAAAATCTGGTCGGGCAACGTGCTGCGCGTGCTTGCTGCCGCCGAGGCGGAAGCGGGGAAGGAGCAAGCTGGAAGCTGAGACACCTGGCAACATCCCCGCAAAGGCGGGAGTGCTCACCATGAAATCACCAGCACCAGTTCGTCATTGCGAGCGTAGCGAAGCAA
>CAILIO010000364.1 GCA_903834285.1 uncultured Sphingomonadales bacterium
CGCTGCCGTCCGAAACCGTCACCCCGCCCCGCGCCGCGCAGGCCCCCGTCCAGCTCGAAGCGCGCATCGAGGCGATCCATGCGCTCGCCGAAGATGATCCCGCTCAGGCCGGCAAGATTCTCACGTTCGAGGCCCGGATCACCCGCGTCCACCTACACGAAAGCATCGTCATGGCGGATGATCCCAACCGCATCGATCCCGATCTCTGGCGCCCGCTGATCATGAGCTTCCAGAAGTTCTACGGCCTCGGCCCGCAGCTCGCCCCCTCCACCCTGTCGATGATCCCCGAGGCGGTCTACCGCAGCCCCGACGTCGACCGCGCCCGCGCCGCGTGATAGCGAAAGGCAAGGCCATGACCGTGACTCTCGACGAAACCCGCTGGCAGCAAGTGACCGCGCGCGACAAGGCAGCGGACGGCACTTTTGTATACGCCGTGAAGACCACCGGCGTATACTGCCGCCCCTCCTGCCCCTCGCGCCCGGCAAAGCGCGCCAACGTCCGCTTCTTCGCCGCGCCCGCCGAAGCTGAAGCCGCCGGTTTCCGCGCTTGCCGCCGCTGCCATCCCGATGCGGCGCAGGACCCCGCCACCTCGCTGATGGAGGCCATGGCCGCCTATGTCACCGCCCATGCCGAAGAGGGCCTCCCGCTCGCCCACCTCGCCGATCAGGCCGGCATGAGCCCCAGCCATTTTCAGCGCGCATTCAAGGCCGCGCTCGGCGTCTCCCCGCGCGAATATCAGGCCGCGCAGCGCCTTGCCCGGTTCAAGCAGGGCCTGCGCGATGGGACCAGCGTGCTCGAAGCCGGGTTCGACGCAGGCTTCGGCTCGACGAGCCGCATCTACGAAGCGGTCGACGGCGGCCTCGGCATGACCCCCAGCGCCTACCGCGCAGGCGGCGCCGGGGAGACGATCACCCACGCGGTGCGCGAAACCACGCTTGGCATGCTGATGATGGCTGCCACCCCGCGCGGCGTCTGCTTCGTCCAGTTCGGGACAAGCGCCGAAGCGCTTCTCACCCAGCTCTCCGCTGAATTCCCCAAGGCCGCGCTCGCTCCCGCCGCACCTGCCGCGCAAGGCCCGCTCGATGCCTGGATGGCCGCGCTCGCCGCGCATCTGGAGCAGGGCGGCCCGCGCCCCGATCTTCCGCTCGACATGCGCGGCACCGCCTTCCAGATCAGCGTCTGGCGCTTCCTGATGTCGGTGAAGCCCGGCGATGTGGTCAGCTATTCCGAACTGGCCGCCGCCACCGGCAAGCCCCGCGCCGTGCGCGCCGCCGCCAGCGCCTGCGGAGCGAACCGCATCGCGCTCCTCATCCCCTGCCACCGCGCCCTTCGCGCGGACGGGAGCCTCGGCGGCTACCGCTGGGGCCTCGACCGCAAACGCGCCCTGCTCGATGCCGAACGGCGCGAACGGACGAGTGCCTAGCCCCCTAAGCGCATCACAATAAGCCGTGCCGCCTCGCGTACATCGGTCCAGGTCTGCGCAAAATCCTCTGCGCTCCCGCCATAGGGATCGATCACCGCCGTCCCCTCGCGCCCCGGCACGCTATCCATCAGCAGGCTGAGCCGCGCGGTCGAGCGGCCGATCAGGCCATTGGGCTCGATCCGCCGGAGGTCGCGCAAGTTCTGCTGGTCGAGCGCATAGATCTGGCCGAAGCGCCGGAAGTCCTCGCGGCGCACTTGCCGCGCGCGGTAGCCCGAAATGTCGATCCCATGGCGCGCCGCCTCGGCAATTGCGCGCGGGTCGGGCGGCTCGCCCGCATGCCACCCGCCGGTCCCGGCTGAATCGATGGTCAGTGCGAGCCCCGCTGTCACGGCTTCAGCCCGCAGCGCGGCCTCGGCCAGCGGCGAGCGGCAGATATTGCCAAGGCACACGAACAGAACGGACGGCTGGCTCACAAGCTGCCCCATGGCTCAGATGGTGACAAGCCGCCGCTGGGCTTCGCGGCCCATTGCGACGAGAAACGGATCCTCTTCCTGCCTACGTGAAAACACGGATTTGCTGACAATGTCCAGCCAGCGATGCGCGGCCATCACTTGCCCGATGGCGCCGCCCAGAGTCTCGCCAGGGCCGAGCAGCACCACCCGGTCGGGCGCAAACTCCCTGAGCGCCACGGTCATCGCGGCGGTGAAGTCGTAGGCCTCGAGAATCTGGTGCCCGAAGGTATAGTCCCACAAGTCGGAGGGATAAGTCTCGAAGCGCCGCCAGACCTTCCCGCGCCCGTCGATCAGCGGCACTTGCGGCACGCCGAACCACGCCGCCGGCAGCGAAGCGCGCGCCGCATCGGCGCTCGCCTGCATCAGCGGCGTGTGAAACGGCCCATGCCCCGGCAGCCGCAACGGCGGGCGCGGCAAGGGCGGCAGCTCGGCATTCAGCGCATCGAGCGCCGCCTCGGGCCCTGCCACCACCAGCATCCCGCCCAGCCGGATCGAAGGCAGCACGCCCACATGCGCGCAGGCCGCCTCCACGCCGCGCTCGGTTGCCGGATCGACGCGCCAGTCCTCGCCCGCCATCACGATCACCGCCTGCCCGCCGGGTGCATGCTTCTGCGAATTGATCCCCATCGCATCGGCAATGGCAAACCCGTTCTCGCCCGAAACCGCCCCTGCACAGGCGAGCGCGGTATACCAGCCCATGGAATTGCCCGTGACCGCGACGACCTCGAACCGCTCGCGGTCCAGCGCCAGAAAATCCAGATAGGCACAGGCATGGATCAGCGGCGCAGCCACATCTCCGCGCGGATGGAGCTTGGGATCGAATTTCTTTGCGCCATCAAGGTCAGTCAGCGTCGGCTTGCCCGCCGCGGCCCGCACCCCATCGAAATGAGCCAGCCAAGGGGATCCCGCATGATGCCGCGCCAGATAGCCCAGCTCAGGCGCGTTATAGGTCCCCCGCCCGGGGCAGACGACAACGACGGTTTCCTTCATCGGTATTCGCTCCATGCCCTCTCCCCGCTCGGGGAGAGGATACGCAGGCTTGGCAGCTTGCTGCCTAGCCGGAGTTGGAGAGGGGCTGCTGCGTTCGCGGGGAAGGAAACCCCTCTCCGCGCTTCGCTAGCCGCTGAAGCGGCAAGCTGCGCTACCTCTCCCCACCGGGAAGAGGGCGAGTTCGTGCCGTATCTTTCAACCACGAACCATCTCCAGCGCCTTGGCGACGATCCCGTCCCGGCTCGGCAAGGTATGCGTCGCCGCGCGCGCCAGCGGGATGAAGCTGTCCGTCGCCGCCAGCACGCCCAGCGCCTTGTCCGGCGCCTTCAGGGCCATCAGCGCCAGCAAAGCCTCGCTCTGCGAACCGGTCTCGCGGCATTCGTCCACCACCAGCACGCGCCCGCACGGCGCCACTGCCTCGAGAAGCGCGTCTTCTGCAAGCGGTGCAATCCAGCGCAGATCGATCACCCGCACCGCAACGCCCTGCTCCGCCAGCAACTTCTGCGCCTGCAGCGAAAGGTAGACCCCGTTGCCATACGTCACCACCGCCAGGTCAGTACCGTTCCCATGCACGCCGATCTCGCCGACCTGGATCTCGCTCACCCCCGGCGCCTCATAGACCGACGTCCACAGCCCATCGCCCTCGGCATGGAGATCGCGCGTCATGTAGAGCGCGATCGGCTCGACGAAGATCACCACGCGCTGCTCCTCGTGCGCCAGCCGCAAGCATTCGCGCAGCATCAACACCGCCTCGCGCCCCGTACTCGGCACCGCGATCACCAGCCCCGGAATATCGCGGAACACCGCAAGGCTGTTGTCGTTGTGGAAATGCCCGCCAAAGCCCTTCTGGTAAGGCAGCCCGGCAATCCGCACGACCATCGGATTGGTATATTGCCCGTTCGAGAAGAACGAGAGCGTCGCCGCCTCGCCCCGGATCTGGTCCTCGGCATTGTGCACATATGCCAGGAACTGGATTTCCGGCAGCGGCAGCAGCCCGTTGTGCGCTGCGCCGATGGCCAGTCCCAGAATCGCCTGCTCGTCGAGCAGCGTATTGATCACACGCGCCGAACCGAACCGTGCGTGCAGCCGGGCCGTCGCATTGTAGACGCCGCCCTTGGGCCCCACATCCTCGCCGCAGACAATCGCGTTGGGGTATTGCAGCAGCACGTCCGCCATGCCCCACGAGATCAGCCGCGCCATATGCTGCGGCTTTTCCATCGCCGCCGCTTCATCCGCAAAAATCGCCGCCCGCGCCTCCGCGCTCGCCAGCGGACGCGCCACCCCATCGCGCTTCGGCGGCACGATGCTCGCCATCACCGAGGCCGCATCGGGCAGCTTGGGCCGCTGGATCGCCAGTTCCACCTGCCGCAGCAATTGCGCTTCGATGGCATCATAGTCGGCGCGCACGTCGGCGGCGGTCATCACGCCCTCCTCGATCAGCAGCGCCGCGCTCGCCAGCAAGGGATCGCGCGCATTGTCAGCCGCAATATCCGCCTTCGACATATAGACCTGCTGCACATCGTTCCCGGCATGGCCATAAAGCCGCACCGTCTTCATGTGCAGGAACACCGGCTTCCTGTAACGCCGCGCATAGTCGACCGCTTCGCTCGCGCCGCGCCACGCATCCGCCAGATCGCAGCCGTCGCACTGGATATAGTGCAGCCCCGCCCGGCCCGACCAGTTCGCCTCGATCCAGCCCATCGGCGTCTTGGTCGAAATGCCGATCCCGTTGTCTTCGCAAAGGAACACGATCGGCATTGGCGTGCCCTGAAACGCCGCCCAGGTGGCCGTGTTCAGCGCGCCGACCGCGGTCGAATGGTTGGCCGAGGCATCGCCGAACGAGCACAGCACCACGCCGTCCTTGGCGAGCACGGTCTCCTCCAGCCCCATGCGCCGCGCGATCCCGATGGAAAACGCGGCCCCCACCGCCTTGGGTAAGTGGCTCGCGATCGTCGAAGTCTGCGGCGGGATGGCGAGCCGCTTCGAGCCCAGCACTTTGTGCCGACCGCCCGAAATCGGGTCGTCCGCGCTTGCGGTGAACGAGAGCAGCATGTCCCACATCGGGTTCTCGCCCGGCACGCGGTTCGCGCGGTGGATCTGGAACGCGGCATCGCGGTAATGCAGAAAGGCTACGTCATCCACGCGCAGCGCCTCTGCCAGCGCGGCGTTGCCCTCATGCCCGGACGAACCGATGGTATAAAACCCCTCGCCCCGCGCCTGCAGCTTGCGCGAAAGGCGGTCGAGCTGCCGGCTCACCATCTGGCTATGCAGCAAGGCCGCCGCGCGCTTCGGGTCGAGCCCTACGGCGGCTAGCCCCAGATTGCTGCGCCGTTGCAGCTGCCCGCCTTTAAGCGCGGCAACAAACTGCTCGTGAACCTGCTGTGCGGCGTCCATCAGCGCGGACCGGATTCATGTGCGATCATCCCGCCAGCCCTAGCCGATGCGGCGCTGGCCGTCACCCCGTCGCGGGCAGGTGCGGTCGTCCGCTTTCGAAGAACATCATTAATTTGGCCTTTACGCCTTCACCGTAGAAACCCTTGCATGATCGGTGTCCTCTCCCGCCTGCGCATGCGGCTCGTGCCGCCCATCCCCGAAGCGATCCGGGATGATTTCACCATGCTGCGCGCCCAGCGCGTCGAAACGCAGACCCCGCTGATGTACCTCATGCTGCTCGCCACCACGCCGACCGCGGCCTGGGTCGGCGCAGCGCATGTGCACTGGGGCGTGCGCTACGGCGTGCCTGCGCTCCTTGCGCTGCTCTGCGTTCTGGGCATGCTGGAAAACGCGCAGAGCCGCAAACGGCGGATGAGCCTGCGCCGCGCACGCATCCTCGTTACCAAGACCAACCATGTCTCCGGCTGGGTCGGCACGATGTGCAGCGCGTGGTGCGTGGTGAACTGGCTCGCCTCTCCGCCCGAAAACCATGCCAACTTCGCGATGATCCTCACCATGGGCTCGCTCGCCACGGCTTGTTGCCTCTCCTCGATCCGCGCCGCCGCGATCCTCAATCTGGTAATCGGGGTGGTGCCGATCACCGCGCTGATGCTCTCGTCCGGCCGCGTCGGCGAAGTGGCCGCCGCCACCAGCCTCATCCTCGCCACCGCGATCCTCATCCGCTTCATCCTGCAGGGCCACGCCATGCTGGTCGATCTGCTGCAGCTCCAGGCGCAGACCCGGGACCTTGCCCATACCGATCCGCTCACCGGCCTCGCCAATCGCCGCGCGCTCGATGATCAGATCGCCCAGCTGCTGCGCCCCTCCACCCGGACGCGCCCGTTCAAGCTCGCGCTCCTCGATCTCGATGGCTTCAAGCCGGTGAACGACCGCTATGGTCACGCTTTCGGCGACAAGCTGCTGTGCTCGGTGGCGGATCGCCTCAAGGAACTCGTCGGCAGCCATGGCCTCGTGGTGCGCCAGGGCGGCGACGAATTCGCCGTCCTCATTCCCCCATACTCGCCGCTGATGGCCCCCACGCTGGCCGACCACGTCCTGATCGCGCTCGTCCGCCCGCACAGGATCGACGGCCACCCCATCACCGTCGGCGCCAGCGTCGGCATTGCGCGCTGGCCGGACGACGGCGCCAGCGCCAACGACCTGTTCGAATTCGCCGACAAGGCGCTCTATCAAGTCAAGGCCGAGGCGCGGGCGACGACCACACCAGCCAGCGACGCTGCCGCCGCCTGAACGCTCATTCCAGCCCGGCAGCATCCCCGCCATCCACCGCAATGCGCCCCAGCGCCGGGTCATCGGTAAAGAACCCGTCGACCCCCGCCGCCACGAAGCTGCGCACATCGGCGATCATGCCCTGAGGCCAGCGCGCACCCGGCTCGCCATAGCGCAAGTTCGCGGGCAGGAACTGGTTCTCCGGCCGGAACGTGAACACGCCCACCTTCAGCCCCGCGCGATGAGCGTCCGCGATCAGCGCGCTCGCTGTGCCTGTGTTACCCGCCGCATCCAGCGAGATCACCCGCCGCAGCGGCGGGCCGATCCACTGCGCATAGGTCGCGATTTCGGACAGGCCCTTCGGCGTCACCATATCATCGAACGTCAGTGCCCCGCCCGCAGCCACCACATCGGCCGGTTGCTTCACATCGCTCGACTGGATCAACTGGAACAGCGCCACATTGCGCTGTCCGGCCAGCTCCCGATGCAGCCGCTTCAGCGTCGCGATCTCGAAGCACTGCACAATCACCGGCGCGCGCCGGAGGTAGGCCGAAGCCTTGATCGCCGCGATCAGCTTGCCCGGCGTGTCAAAGCCGAGTCCCGCGAAATAGGTCGGATGCTTAAGCTCGGGAACAAGCCCGACACGCTTCCCGCTCCGCGCCGCCAGCGCCACGATCTCGCTCAACGTCGCCACCTCGAACCGGCCGTCATAGCCCATGCTTTCCAGCCGCAGCGCACCCAGCCGCTCCTTCGCGCGCAGGGTCTTCAATTCGGCCAGCGTGAAGTCCTCGGTAAACCAGCCTTGCTGGCTTTGTCCGTCGATCATCTTCACCGCCCGCCGCTCGGCAAACTCCGGGTGCGCCGCCACATCGGTGGTCTCAGCGATATTGCTCTCGTGCCGCGCCACCAGCACGCCGTCCTTCGTCGGCACCAGATCGGGCTCGATAAAGTCCGCGCCGTCCGCAATCGCCTTCTCGTAAGCGGCCAGAGTTTCTTCCGGCCGCAGCGCTGATGCCCCGCGATGCGCGAATATCAGCGGCTTGGCGGCAAGCGGCGCAGCAGTCATGACCATTCCCAGCAGCAACAGGACAAGACGCAGCATCGTGGCAAAACTCCGGTCGGAATGCACCATGCGCTAGGGCCCGCTCAAGTCACAAGCGTGACCGAGATCAGATCAGCGAGACCACCCGCACCGCTGGCAGCGGGCCTGCGCCGGGCTGATCGCGCCAGTCCCGCGCATTGAGCACCCCGCCATCGGCGCGCAGCTCGGCCACGCGCGCCAGATCGATCTCGCCAAACACCCACTGGCTCTCGCCTTCAGCGCCTAGCGCGATCACGCCGTCCTCGGGCATGCCGCGGTCCGGCGGACCATAGACCCCCGCCGCGCCCCGGTTCACGTCCACCGCCGGAGACCACTCCGCAATCCCCACCGTCGGCGATTGCACGGCATAGCACTGCCCTTCCAGCGCGCGCGCCTGCGCCCCCAGCCGCACCCGCCAATAGCCATGCAGGCTGTCGGTGCAGCTCGGCACCAGCAGCACTTCGGCCCCGGCATCGACCGCCGCGCGCGCCAGCAGCGGAAACTCGCTGTCATAGCAGATCAGCACAGCGATCCGGCCCAGTGCGGTCTCGAACAGCGCAAGGCCCCCCTCGCCTGCCGAGACAAACCACTGCTCGCGCTCGAATCGCGTCATCACCAGCTTGTCCTGCGTACCGCTCTTGCCGTTCGGCGCAAACAGCCGCGCCGCATTGCGATAGCGCCCGTCAGCATCCAGCCGGGGCAGGCTCGCCGCCAGAATATGCAAGCAAAACCGCGCCGCCAGTTCGGCGTGCAAGCCATCCACGCGCGCGATCAGGCCCGCCACGCTCGCCAGCGACCCCGCCAGATCGCCCATGGTCTCGGGCTCAAGGCTCGCCAGTTCCATCGCGCCATATTCCGGAAACACCGCCAAGGCCGCGCCGCCCTCAGCCGCCTCGGCCACCCAGCGCGTCAGTTTGGCCACATAGGCATCCCAATCGGCCAGCTGCTCGATCGGATATTGCGCGGCGGCCACGGTGTAGCGCATCAGGCCCAAGTCCTCAGCCAATACTGCATGGCCTTCAGGCTCTCGTCCGCTTCGCCATGCTCTTTCCACGCCAGCTCGGTCACCAGCCCCGGCACCACAGCATAGCCGCGCTTCGTCCAGAACGCATCGTGCGGCGCATACCCCTGCGGCCGCGCCGGATGGTTCTCAGGCCGGATCACCGCCGCAAAGCACGCCGCATTGGCTCCGCAAGCCCGCGCCTGTGCCTCGCGGTGATCGAAGAACGCGTGGCCGATCCCCTGCCCGCGATATTCGGGCAGCAGCACGCTCTCGCCGAAGTAGAACAGCCGGTCCACATCCAGCCCCCGCGCCGCAAACGGTTCGCGAAATTCCGCCTTCTGGTGGATCATCGGCGCCGCCGTCGCCGCGCCCACGATGCGCGAGCCATCAAACGCCGCGACCAGCACCGCATCCGCCGCCGCTGCATATTCCGCGAGGTACTCGGCCTCGTAGGCCGCATCGCCGTCATAGAGGTAGGGGTACGCCGCAAAGACCGTGATCCGAAGCTGCGCCAGATCACCCAGCGCCGCGCCGATTTCCGCGCCCGTCAGCGGGCGGATGGTGACACTCACCCGACGACCTGGGCGGTCCAGTCCGCCAGATTGTAGTACATCGTCAGCCGCGTGATCAGCCCGCCCTCGACCGCAATGAACGCACCCGCCGGCAGCACATAAGTCTGACCATCGGCCTCGGGCAGCCCTTCATCGGTCGCGAGATAGGCGCCGTGCACCACGAACTCCGCCGCCGCGCGCGCTCCGTCATCGCTCGCCATCAGCACGATGTCCTTGAGCTCTTCCTTGTAGCAGCGCTCCATATGGCCAAGGAACGCGGCAAACTTGTCCTTGCCGGTCACCCGCTCGCCCTGGTTCACATCATGCGCGACCTCATCGGCCAGGCAATCAAGCATCCCTTGCCAGTCGCCCGCGTTGAACGCGGCATAGTAGCGGGTCAGCAGGGCAATGGTGTCAGCACGGGCCATGAGAAGGTCTCCTTTGCTGCGCCCCCTAGCGAAACCGTGACCGCACCGCCAGACGCCGCCCCATGCAAAAACCGCATCGCCATCCCTCCCCGAGCTTGCTCGGGGAGGTGGCATTCACGCAGTGAATGACGGAGGGGCAATCACCCGAACAGCTTCGCCGCCGTCGTCGCGACGCGTGCACCCAGGTAGCGCGCGCCTTCGAGATCGGTCTCGCTCGGCTGGCGGCTGCCGTCGCCGCCCGCCACCGTGGTCGCCCCGTAAGGCGCACCGCCGACCACTTCATCGTTCCGCATCTGGCCCTGATGGCCATAGTCGAGCCCGACGATCGTCATGCCGAAATGCAGCAGGTTGGTGATGACCGAAAACAGCGTGGTTTCCTGCCCGCCGTGCTGCGTCGCTGTCGAAACGAACGCCGCGCCGACCTTGCCGTGCAGCGCGCCGCGCGCCCAGAGGCCGCCGGCCTGATCCCAGAACGCCGCCATCTGGCTCGAAATCCGGCCAAAGCGCGTGCCGGTGCCGACCACGATCGCGTCGTAATTTTCCAGATCGGCCACGCTCGCCACCGGCGCTGCCTGATCGAGCTTGAAATGCGACGCCTGCGCCACTTCGAGCGGCACCGTCTCGGGCACGCGCTTCACGTCCACTTCGGCGCCCGCCGCGCGCGCGCCCTCGGCGACCGCGTTCGCCATCGCTTCCACGTGGCCATATGCCGAATGATAGAGAACCAGAACCTTTGCCATGACGCCTTGTCCTTTATTGTTAGGGAGAGCCTTGCGAATCGCGCCCTCCGCGCTGTCTGGTCCGCTTGTACCGCAGGCAATTGGTCCGGTTCAGCCGGATAAGTTCGCAGCTTTTGTTCCGATATTTCGAACAAGCGACTTCGCATGCACCTATTTGCGTGAACGGGCATTTTGCCCTAAGGGCGCTTCGACGCCCCGGCCCTGCGCCGATATCGCTTCGCCGTGATATCCCGCACGCGCCGGGGCTTTTGATTTACCGTTTCGGCCCTATCTTTGCCGAAAGCGCCAGTGAAAGAATCGCCCATGTCCCGTCGCCGCCAGATCTACGAAGGCAAGGCCAAGATCCTCTATGAAGGCCCGGAGCCCGGCACGATCATCCAGTATTTCAAGGACGATGCGACCGCCTTCAACGCGCAGAAGCGCGGCACGATCAACGGCAAGGGTGTGATCAACAACCGCATCAGCGAGTATGTGTTCACCCGCCTCGCGCACATCGGCATCCCCACGCACTTCATCCGCCGCCTCAACATGCGCGAGCAGCTGGTGCGGCAGGTCGAGATCATCCCGATCGAAGTCGTCGTGCGCAACGTGGCCGCAGGCTCGATCAGCAAGCGCCTCGGTATCGAGGAGGGCGAACCGCTGCCCCACACCCTGATCGAATACTACTACAAGGACGATGCGCTGGGCGATCCGCTGGTCGCCGAAGAGCACATC
>CAILIO010000365.1 GCA_903834285.1 uncultured Sphingomonadales bacterium
GAGGCTGGTGGTGGACAGGGCTAGATTCGAACTAGCGTACGCTTGCGCGGGCAGATTTACAGTCTGCTGCCTTTAACCACTCGGCCACCTGTCCACACCAGTGTTGCCGGTCCAGGAGCAAGCTCCCGATTGTGCGCCGCCTTTTTCGTGAAAAAAGGGCGGCTCCGGCCGAGTGAGGCGCCCCTTTGGCGAAGCGCCGCTTGCCTGTCAATGGGGCGGCTGGCATGGGCCGTGCGATATTTTGCAAGCATGGAAAGCCAGGCAATGCCCAAGCGCGATGAAAATACGAACCGCAGCAAGCCGATGCGCGGGCGCGCCGGGCGGATGCAGGGTGGGCGCGGCTCGGGCCGGGCCTCGACCGGCGCCGTGCGGCTCTGGGGGCGCCACGCGGTCGAGGCGGCGCTCACGAACCCGCTGCGCAGCGCAAAGAAGCTGTGGGGCACGCGCGAGGCGATCCAGTCGCTACTCGATGACAACGACGCCGAACTGCCCGTCTCGCTGCCGGTGGAATATGCGCAGGCCGCCGATCTCGGCCGCCTTGTCGCGCGCGATGCGCCGCATCAGGGACTGGTGCTCGATTGCCTCGCGCTCGACGATGTCGCGCTCGTCGACATTCTCGACGAAGCCGAAGGGCGTACACTGGTCCTGCTCGATTCGGTCACCGATCCGCACAATGTCGGCGCGATCCTGCGGTCTTGTGCCGCCTTCGATGTCGCCGCGCTGATCACGCAGGATCGCAACGCCCCTCCCGAATCCGGCACGCTTGCCAAGTCCGCCTCGGGCGCGCTGGAAATCGTGCCCTGGGTGCGCGTCGTCAATCTCGCCCGCGCGCTCGAGCAGATTGCCGAGGCCGGTTACTGGCGCATCGGGCTCGATGGCGACGGGCAGGCGGTGTTTCCCTCGGCCGTACCGAGCGGGCCGGTGGCGCTCGTCCTCGGCGCGGAAGGCGAAGGGCTGCGCCACAATGTCGCGCAGCATTGCGATTCCGTGGCCCGGCTGCCCATTGCTTCCGCTGTGGAAAGCCTGAATGTTTCGAATGCGGCAGCAATTGCGCTCTATGCTGTAGCGACTCGGGGCGAGACCGACTGATGCAGCCGGCGCGCATTCCGTGAAAATGGGGGGATGCGCCATGATTGCAAATCGCAAGATCTTAGCCTCGCTCGGCGCCGTAGCCGTGCTTCTCGTGCTCGCCGGATGCATGGTGCTGCCTGGCCGCTTCACCAGCGATCTTTCGCTGCGCCGCGATGGGACGTTCACCTTCCACTACAAAGGTGAGATCATCCTCGCAGCGCTCGCGCAGGGCGCGAAAGGTGCCAAAGCGGAACCAATTCCGTCCGAACCTTTCGAACAGCAGCCCTGCACCGACCCGCAGACCGACGAGACGCATGAGTGCACGGCTGCCGAAATCGCCCAGCAACGCGCGAAGTGGTCCGACGAGCAGAAGGAACGCAAGGCCGCCAAGGCCAACGAGGATGCGCAGAATCGCAAGATGATGCAGTCGATGATGGGCGGCATCGATCCCGACGATCCCAAAGCCGCCGAAGCCTTCGCCCAGCGCCTCGCGCGCCAGGAGGGCTATGCCTCGGTGATCAGCAAGGGCGCGGGCAAGTTCGAGGTGGACTATAGCGCGAACGGTCGGCTCGATCATGATTTCACCTTCCCCACGATCGAGCGCCTGCCGATGGTCATGCCGTTCGTCTCGATCATCCGCCGCACCGATGGCAGCGTGCGAGTCGATGCACCCGCCTTCAGCACGGCGGCGGCAAACCCGGTGATGCCCGGGCTCGGCGCGATGGCGGGGGCGATGGGCGGCGCGATGGGCGGCCTGAAGAGCGCCGCCAAGCCCGGTGCGAAGCCGGGCAGCGATGGCCCGCCGATCGCCGAAGGCACCTTCACCCTGCGCACCGATGGTCAGATTCTGGCCAACAATACCGATGAGGGCCCACAGGCCGATCCCGCCAGCGGCCTGACCCGGCTCGACTGGAAAGTCGATGCCCGCACCAGCGCGGCACCCACGGCCTTGATCAAGCTGGGGAAATAGACAGCCTGCAGCAGGCAGGTCGGAAGGGCAGAATCAAAAACGCCGCCCCGGCGTCCCGGGTCGGCGTTTTTGGTGCAGTTCGCACGCGGCCTGCGGGCCCCGCGCAAATGCCGGTCTCTGTCTTAGTTGACAGCGTCCTTCAGGCCCTTGCCGGCCTTGAACTTCGGCTGGGCCGAGGCCTTGATCGACATCGGCTCACCGGTACGCGGGTTGCGGCCCGTGGAGGCCTTGCGCTTCGCAACCGAGAAAGTGCCGAAACCGACGAGACGCACTTCATCCCCCTTGGTCAGCGCAGACGTCACGCTATCAAACACGGCTTCAACCGCCTTCGTAGCATCGCCCTTCGAAAGGCCGCTTGCGTCGGCCACTGCGCTGATCAGATCGTTCTTGTTCATTGCGAAACCCCCATTGGCTTTTATGCAAACATCCGACTGCCTGAATCGAAATTCGGGTGGCGGGAGGAGAGCCGAGAAAGAATCCGCTGTCAAAGCCAAAAACGCCCGGAATCGCCGAAAAACAGCCGGAATCTTGCCCATTTTTGACAAGACCCGTCCGCCCTCGCGACTGGATGGTAAGGGCGGGTCCCACGAAGGTTAATGCTGCAACGCGTAGGTGCAGCATGACAAGTCATGCTGCACCGCAAAATATACGCGTTCAGTGCGCGGTCGGCGTGCTCGCTCCGCCGCTCAGAGCAGGGGCCGGACTGGCTGCCAATTCATCCGCCTCGGTCCATTCAATCGCCTCGGTCGGCGCTACCAGTGCGCGCGCCAGCACTTCATCGACGTGGCTCACGGGCAGGATCTCCAGCCCCTCGCGGATGTTCGCCGGAATCTCGGCGAGATCCTTGCGGTTCTCCTCCGGGATCAGCACCGTCTTGATGCCGCCGCGCAGCGCCGCCAGCAGCTTTTCCTTGAGGCC
>CAILIO010000366.1 GCA_903834285.1 uncultured Sphingomonadales bacterium
ATCTGCGTGCACGGCGACGACCCCCACGCCGTCGTCATGGCCCGGGCGATCCGCGTCGCGCTCGGCGGACGCGGGGTCACTGTCGCGCCCTTCCTGCGGTGATTGTGCCTGCGCCTGCATT
Source organism: uncultured Sphingomonadales bacterium (assembly GCA_903834285.1). Lineage (GTDB taxonomy): Bacteria > Pseudomonadota > Alphaproteobacteria > Sphingomonadales > Sphingomonadaceae > Novosphingobium. The sequence goes on from CAILIO010000366.1 coordinate 122, forward strand.
CCGGCCGATCGGCGAGGGTGCGGTCCTGATCGATTTTGGCGGGGACATCAGCGCCGAAACCAATGACCGCGTCGTCGCGCTCGACCGCGCGCTGGCCGCAAGGCCGCCCAGGGGGCTGGTCGAGACCGTGCCCGCGTATGTCTCGCTGATGATCGTGTTCGATCCGCTGGTCACGGATGGGGAGCAGATCGCCGCGCACGCTCTCACTTTGCTCGAAAATCCGGCGGCGGACAGGCGGACCCCGCGCGAACACATCGTCCCCGTCCGTTATGATGCCGACTGCGGACCTGACCTTCAGGCTGTGGCAAAGGCCACAGGCCTTTCGCCCGAAGACGTCGTGGCCCAGCACCTTTCCGGGGAATACCGCGTCTTTATGTACGGTTTTGCGCCAGGCTATGCCTACCTCGGAGGCGTACCGCCCGCGCTGCACATACCGCGCAAGCCCCGAGCCGAGCGCGGTCATCCTGCCGGCAGCGTGATCATCGCGGGCGCGCAGTGCCTGATCACCACCTTGCCGATGCCCACCGGCTGGTGGGTGATCGGCCACACCTCGCTCGCGATCCTCGATCCAGCGCGCCCCGCGACCTTCCTGTTCGATCCCGGCGACGTGATCCGCTTCCAGCGCATGGACAGGCCATGACGGCCCGCATCGTCTTCGAGGCCGCCGGGCCGCTCACCTCGATCCAGGACCCTGGCCGCACCGGCGCGATGCGCTTCGGCGTGCCGCCATCGGGACCGGTCGACCGGCTCGCCTTCGCGGCCGCCACAGCCCTGAGCGGCGCGCCCGATGGCTGGGCGTTCGAACTCTCGCATGGCGGCTGCACAGCGGTCTGCCATGAAGGCGAGATCGGCTTTGCCCTCTGCGGCGGCGGGTTCCTCGCCGATATCGACGGCGACGAAGCCCGGGGCTGGCGGCAAGGCACATTGCGCGCCGGCCAGCGGCTGTGCGTGCGCGCCGGGTCCGGCAACTGGGCCTATCTCGCCTTCGTCGGCCAGCACCGCGCAGCCCGCTGGCTCGGCAGCAGTGCCACACACGCCGCATCAGGCCTCGGCGGCGGCGTGATCACCGCTGGCATGGCCTTCGACTTCGCCGCGCCGCGCCCGCTCGAGGCCTGTACGTTCGCCCCGCCGCCATCGGCAATGCCGCCTGATCGGGTGGCCGTCGTGCTTGGCCCGCAGGATCGCCATTTCTCGGCCGCCGCCATCGAGCGTCTCACACAGGCGCCGTTCACCGCCTCGGCCCGGTTTGATCGCATGGGCCGCGTGCTCAATGGCTCGCCGCTCGTGCCCACCTCGATCGCCATGCCCAGCGAACCAGCCCTGCGCGGCTGCCTGCAGGCGGATGGCGACGGCGGCCTCACCGTCCTCCTCGCCGACCACCAGACCACCAGCGGCTACCCCAAGATCGCCACTGTCCTCAGCGGCGACGCCGACAGGCTGG
>CAILIO010000367.1 GCA_903834285.1 uncultured Sphingomonadales bacterium
AGGGCAGCGCTGGCCGGCAAGGCCACGGTTAGGAAATTGTCGCCATTGAGGTCGAGCGTATTGGTGGTGCCTGCGCCGACGACCACCTGCCCGGCCGGTGCGATGATGGTGCCGGTGTTGACGACGCCGCTGCCGAGCAGGCCAACAAAGCCGCCCGTGCCGGTGCGGATCGAGCCGGCATTGGCGATGACCCCGCCGGCGCCGGTGAAAACGCCCTTGCCGGCGATGAAATCGGCATCGGCAAGATCGAGCGTCGAAGCGACGAAGCTGCGGCCCACATTGACGACGCCGTCGCGGGTGATGGCGATGCCATTGGGGTTGATCAGCAGCACGGTGCCGTTGGCCACGATGCTGCCGGCGATCGACGAGGGGGTGTTGCCGGTCACGCGGTTGAGCGTGGCGCTAGCGGCGTCCGGCTGGTTGAAGACGACGCGGCTACCGGCGGCAATATCGAAGCCCTGCCAGTTGATGACGGCCCGCGTGCTCGACTGGTTGACCGTCAGCGTCGATCCGCTGCTGGCGATCGCGGCACTGCCGGCGGTAACGTGGCCGCCCACGGGCAGCGGGTCGGCCAGTGCACTGGTGCTCGCCAGCGCGATCGACAGGGCCAGGATGCTGGCCGAAACTTGCGAGAGGTACCGGGAGTGACGCATGGAATTGGTGCTCGCCTAAGTTCGAACCGGGTCAGAAGCGGATGCTGATGCTGGCCGAGACCCGGGTCGGGTCCTGCGCCAGAGAAGTAACGTGGCCATGGCTGACTTCGACCGACGCATAGCTGGCGATGCCGCTTTGCAGATCGCTGAGCAGCATCCGCAGGCCGCCGCCGAGCGACCAGCTGTGCAGATTGGCCAATTCCAGCGCGGTAGGCCGGGAGAGGTGGCCATAGCCGAGCGCGCCGAACACGTAGGGCGTGGCCACGGCAGCGGGCTTGCGCGCCACCGCGAACGGGCGGGCGAGTTCGACGCGGCCCGTCAGCCCGCTATCGGCATTGAAAGAGCCTTGCGCAAAGCTCGACAGACTTTCGGCGCCATCGAGCGAGAATTCGGCTGCAGCCGGCAGCGCGCCCGTGAAGCTGGCCTGGCCGCGCACCGTCACCGCAAGGTCGAGGCCCGCGCCGAAGTGCTGGTCGCCGCGCAGCCGCAAGGTCGCCTTGCTGAAGTCCGGTTGCGCGCCCAGCCGCGACAGCGGGATGCCGCTGGCCGCAGCATCAGCGCCTGAACGGGCGCCGAGGCCGGCAATGCCAAAGTCCAGTCCGCCATCGGCCGTGAGCCGGAAGTCGCTACCAATCGAGCGGGCATAGCTGACATCGGCCGAGATGATACGCAGCACATCCTTGCTGAGCGTCAGGTTGAAGGCGCGCGCGCTCTGGACTTCCCGGATTGCCTCGATCCCGCCGGTCAGCACGAGCGTCTCGCGGCGGGTGCGCACAAGCGGATAGCTGCCGCGCAGCGCGAAGCGTTCGTAGAGGCCTGTGGTCTGGACACCAGTATTGCCGACGCGCGGGTTGGTATCGACCTTGGTGAATTCGGGATTGAGCGTGAAACCGGAGTTGCCAATCGGCAAGACCACGCCGCCACCGAGGACGCGGCGGCGGCTATCGGCGGAAAACAGCTGACCCAGATCAGGCCCGCTAGTGGCCTGACCATAGATCTGCTCGCCAAGCCCGAGCACCGAGTTCAGCGCCAGCTGGATCGTGAAAGCCTCGTACTGGTAAGGCGCGCCCAGGTTGTTGTCGGCGCTGATGCCGCCCGATATCGCCCGATATTGACCGTTCAGCACCAGCCGGACGGCGCCCGGCGCATCACCGCGCAGCAGCGTCGAGCGCAGGCGCACGCCGGGCACGTCACCGGCAAGAAGAATGTGGCGCTCGATTGCAGCAAGCGTCAGCCCTTTGGCCCCGATGAGCGCGGCCAGCCGGCGCCGGACCGGCTCGCGCACGGCCTTGGGAAGCGCGGAAACCTCGACGCTTTCGATATAACCAGCGACAACGAGGATGCGCACGGCGCCGCCGTCGCTCAGGTGCTGGGGCGGCAAGGTGACGCGGGTGAGCACCATGCCAGCCTCGGCATAGGCGGCTTCGATGCGCTGGGCGGCAGCATAGAGATCGGCGACCAGGATACGTTTGCCGGCCAGGGCACGGGCATCGGTGATGGCCTGCGCGGCGCCGGCCGGGACCGCCGTGTCCGCACCATCGACCGTGACACCGCCGAGCGTGACGCTGAGCTCGCGCGCACCGGGGGGAGTGCCCGCAGCGGGCTGGTCGGGCAGGGTGATCGAACTGTCAGGCTCGGCGCGGAGCGGGGCGAGAGTTGCAGGCGCAACGCGGCTGGCGGCCGGCGCGCCCTGCGCGAGAGCGGCGGCGGGGATGGCCAGCCCGATTCCGGCGATCAACAAGACCGCCGCGCTGGTCGGCCCGCCTGCAGGCGAGGCCCCGCGTGCGCGCGTAAAACCGCCGAAGGAACCGGATTTCCTGCCCAAAATCATAAAAGTCCTCACGCGGGATGCCCTCGGCGAATCACAAACCGCCGACATCAAACAGTCATCCGTCTGGCGCTTCAGCCGAGAATGATGCAGGAATTATGACAGTCGCTGGACAATCGGCTGCAACCCTATTGGTTATCAACATCAGAGGCAGTAAGTGCGCTAACCGCAATTTACATAATTACATCAATGTGATAACCTCAAGCAGACGGTAATAAAATCCTGACCTCGAGGCACCTGGCCACCCGTTCCGTCACCGCATGGACCTGCGTTGCAAGGTGCGGTTTTCGAAGGCTGACGATGACTGGCCCGGCAGTGAAGGCTTGGTCCGACACCCTGCTGCGCCGCAAGAGCGTCGAACACGAAAGATCGCTGGCCGCTGGCAAGGACTGGGATGACAAAGCCATCGACGCTGGCGTCAGGCTGAATCGGCGATCCCCGTCAGGTCGGCTGCCCACTAGTCCTTTTTGGGCAAATGTTAACACATGCAAGGCGCAGGCGGTGCATCGGCGCGCGTTGAAGGTGCGCATGCGGCATGCGTAGTCAGTGGCGCGCCCCCGCCCGGCGCCGCGTTATTTTTCCCGCTCTTGCAGCATCATCCCGACGCGCGCATCAGCAGCGAAGCACACCGACGTGATCTCTTTTTGCGCCATTGAGCACTAGGCTCTCAGGCGCTGCGAACGGCCCCGCCACCGCCCCTATATGGCGCAAAAATCCTCTGCGCCGGCCCCCGGCGCAAGGTCTCGTTGCACACGCGCAGACACGTATATTTGGTTATCCAAAAATGTAACCTCGCTGACATGGAGCGCAAGTATCCAAACGTCGGGGAGCGATTCTTTTTCGTGCCCCGGGGGCCGTTTACTGAATTTTTCGAGCAAACTCGATTATACCGAACCCTAGTGGTTTTCGGGACGGGCCGCTGTGCCTGTCAAATCGACCTCCGGAGCGCGCAAATATCAGTCGTTCATCGATATTGTGCTGGATCCATCTTTGCGGCCACTTTGTGGTGTCGGTGCTTCGGAGAACAACATGTCTATTGATCTTTCGAATTATGTCCGCGTTGCGCGTTATGACTTGCCTGAACCGACACGCACATCGGCGCCCACCGGCAACCTGCTCGCCCAGGAAGCTTCGGGTGTTACTTATAACTGGGACACCAACACCTTGTTCGTCGTTGGCGATGGCGGCACCGCGATCGTCGAAGTCAGCCTGACCGGCGCGCTCATCAGCACGATGACGCTCGCGCCAGGCAGCAGCCCGCAGGGCACCGACTTCTATGACACCGAAGGCATCACCTATGTCGGCAACGGCCAGTTCGTGTTGACCGAGGAACGCTATCGGCAGCTCGACAAGTTCACCTACCAGGCCGGCGCGACGCTGACCCACGCGAATGCCCAGACCGTCGATCTCGGCACCGACATCGGCAATATCGGCAACGAAGGCGTCAGCTACGATCCGCTGACCGGCGGGTACATCGTCGTCAAGGAAATCTCGCCGCAGGGCATTTTCCAGACCAATGTCGATTTCACGGCCGGGACCGCGACCAACGGGTCTTCGACCACGGTGATGCCGACCAATTTGTTCGATCCCACGCTCGCCGGGCTTGGCGACATGTCGGACGTCTATGCGCTGTCGAGCAACTCCAAGTACCTCGGCACCTCGGACGAGGGCAACATCCTGATCCTGAGCCAGGAATCCGGCAAGATCGTCGAAGTCGACCGCGCGGGCAACGTGCTCAGCGCGCTGACGCTCCAGGCCCCGTCGACGACGACCGGTCTCAGCATTCAGGCCATGACGGTCGAAGGCATCACCGTCGGCCCCGATGGCACGATCTATCTCGTCAACGAGGAAGGCGGCGGTGATTTCAACCATCCGCAACTCTGGGTCTACAAGCCCGCCTCGGTCGTCAACACGCCGCCGACCGCAATTTCTCTGGCGAACGCGCTCACCACGATCGTCGAGAACACCAGCACCGCGGGCCGCGTCAAGGTGGCGGACATCAACCTGACCGACGACGGGATCGGCACCAACAATTTTTCCGTTACCGGCGCCGATGCAGCCTTCTTCGAGGCTGATTCCAGCGGTCTCTACATCAAGGTCGGCGTCTCGATCGATTACGAGACCAAGACCAGCTACTCGGTCACCGTCAACGTCGATGATCCCACCAGCGCCGCCAACCCGGATGCCAGCGTTTCCTACACGCTCGGCGTCACCAACGTCGTCAACGAAGGCGCGCCCGGTTCGGTGAAAGTTACCGAGATCGCCCCGTGGTCAAGCGGCAACAGCCCGTTCGGCTCGGACTGGTTCGAGCTCACCAACACCGGCAGCACCGCGATCGACACGACCGGCTGGACGATGGACGACAACTCGTTCCGGTTTGACCTGTCAGTGCCGCTATCGGGGGTGACCTCGATCGCTGCGGGTGAGTCAGTGGTATTCATTGAAGTCGGCACCGGCCAGACGGCTGCTGGCCAGATCGCCGCCTTCGTCAACACCTGGTTCGGCGGCACCAAGCCCGCCAGCCTCCAGATCGGCACCTACAGCGGCAGCGGCGTCGGCCTCGGCACCGGCGGTGATGGCGTCATCATCTACAACGTCGGCGGCACAGAGCAGACTCGCGTCACTTTCGGCGCCGCGACCACGACCGCGCCGTTCCGCACGTTCGACAACACGGCCGGCGCCAATACGGTCAGTGCGCTCAGCAGCGCCGGCGTCAACGGCGCCTTCTCGATCAGCCCGACCACCGGAATTGAAATCGGCTCGCCCGGCTCGGCCGGCGGCATTGCCGCTCCGGTCAACAAGGCGCCGACCGCGATCGGCCTCAGCAACGAGGTCACCCAGCTGCCCGAAACGACCGCCACCTCCAACCACATCAAGGTTGCCGACATCCTCGTGACCGACGATGGCCTTGGCACCAACATCCTGTCGCTCTCCGGCGCCGACGCCGGAAGCTTCGAGATCGTCGGCAATGCGCTCTACATCAAGGCCGGCACCGCCTTCGATTTCGAGACCAAAGCCAACTACGCCGTCACCGTGAATGTCGACGACACCTCGATCGGCGCGACACCGGATGCGAGCGTCGATTTCAACTTCGCCCTGTCCAACGTCGCAGAAGGGTCGGATTCGCTGCGGATCACCGAAGTCGCGCCCTGGTCGAGCGGAAACAGCCCGATCGCTTCGGACTGGTTCGAGGTCACCAATACCGGTGTCACCGCCGCCGACATCACCGGCTGGAAGATGGATGACAACAGCTATTCCGCCGGCAGCGCGGTCGCGCTGAACGGTGTCACCAGCCTTGCAGCGGGTGAATCGGCGATCTTCATCGAAGTCAGCGCCACCCAGAACGCCGCCACTGTCGTCGCCGCGTTCAAGCAGCTGTGGTTTGGCAACAATGTGCCCGCCGGGCTCCAGATCGGCACCTACACCGGTAGCGGCGTCGGGCTTTCGACCGGCGGCGACGCGGTCAATCTGTTCGATGCCACCAATACACTCAAGGCAAGCGTCACGTTCGGCGCCTCGTCAGCAGCGGCGCCCTTCTCCACCTTCGACAATTCCGCGGGCCTCAACAGCACGTCACTGACCGCCCACCAGACCATCTCGACGCTGGCGGCAGCAGGCACCAACGGTGCCTTCAACGCTCCGCTCGATAACGGCGAAATCGGCTCGCCCGGCCGCATCGCGGCTGGCAACTTCCCGGTCGCGATCACTTCGAACGGTGGCGGCGACACGGCTTCGGTCTCGGTCGCGGAGAACTCCACCGCGGTCACCACCGTCGTCGGCAAGGATCCCGATGGCAACACCGTGACTTATGCGATTACCGGTGGTGCGGATGCTGCCAAGTTCGCGATCAACGGCACGACCGGCGCGCTCAGCTTTGTCACCGCGCCCGATTTCGAGAACCCCACCGACGCGGGTGCCAACAACGTCTACGATGTCGTCGTCACTGCCAGCGATGGCACTGTCGCCGACAGCCAGGCGATCGCCGTGACGGTGAACAACGTCAATGAACCCTTCACGCTGCAGATGCTCTCGCTTTCGTGCGAGGAAGCCGGGGTCGGCGCGACCGAGACCGCCTATCGCATCGCCGGTCTGGTACAGGGGTTCAAGGGCCAGGTTGCCAACAGCATCGTCATCTCGGGTGGCGACACCTACACGCCGGGTCCATTCAACGCGGCCGGCACCGACAACTCGATCGGCTCAGTCGTGCCGGGCTCGGGCAACGCTCCGGCGCGCCCCGATATCGCCATACTCAATGCCATCGGCATCGACGCGGCGGCGATCGGCAACCATGAATTCGATCTCGGTTCGAACGTGTTTCAGAGCGCGATCACGCCGTCGGGGGCCTGGGTCGGCGCGCTCTTCCCGTACCTCTCGGCAAACCTCACTTTCTCGGGCGACAGCTTCCTCTCGGGCCGCTTCACCAACACGGTGACGAGTGCGGCACTCGAAACCATCGCCCAGCTGGCGGGCCGCGTCGCGCCGTCGGCGGTCAAGAATGTCGGCGGCCAGAACATTGGGATCATCGGGCTTTCGCCGCAGAACCTCAAGTTCCTGTCCTCGCCCAATGGCACGGTTGTGACCGGCGATCCGACCGGCGCGATCGACATCGCGCTGGCGGCGGCGCAAGTGCAGGCGGCTGTCGACGAGCTCACCGCCAAGGGCGTCAACAAGATCATCCTGACGACGGACTCGAACAACATCGATTTCGACAAGGCGGTGGTCCAGCTGGTGCACGGCGTCGATCTCGTCAACGCGGGCGGCTCGCACCTGCAATCGGGCGACAGCAACGACGTGGTCCGCCCCGGCGACAGCTTTGCCACGCCGTTCCCGATCACCACGACCGATGCCGACGGCAACACGGTGCTGATCACCTCGACGATGGATGGCTACGAATATCTCAACCGCCTCGTCGTCCAGTTCGACGAGCAGGGCCACATCATCCCGAGCAGCCTCGATGACACGGTCAATGGCGCCTATGCCTCGACCGATGCCAACGTGGCGAAGGCCTGGAACACCACGGTCGATCAGCTTGGTAACACGGCCTACGCGGCTGGCACGAATGCCTCGAAGGTCAAGACGATCACCGACGCGATAGGCACGGTGATCTCGGCCAAGGAGGGCTCGATCAACGGGACGGCCGGCCAGTTCGGCTATTCGAACGTCTACCTCCAGGGCGAGCGCAACCAGGTGCGCTTCCAGGAAACCAACCTGGGCGACCTGACGGCCGACGCCAACGCAGCGGCTGCGCGCAAAGCGCTTGGTCTCGACTCGGATGTCGCGATCGTTTCGATCAAGAACGGCGGCGGCATCCGCAACGCAGTCGGCTACGTCGATGAAGTCGGCAACAAGCTGGCCAACGTGGCGAACCCGGCTGTTGGCAAGCCCGCCGGCGCGATCAGCCAGCTCGACGTTGAAAACAGCCTGCGTTTCAACAACAACCTGATGGTGTTCGAGACCACGGCGCAAGGCCTGCTCAACATCCTCAACAGCCCCAACACAGTAAACAAGAACAACGGCGGCTTCATCCAGATCGGCGGCGTGCGGTTCTCGTACGATCCGACCAAGGCTGCCGGCAGCCGCGTGCAGGACGTCGTCCTCATCAACGACGCGGGCGAGATCACCGCGCGTATCGCCGACAACGGAGTCGTGCTTAGCGACGCACCATCGCTCATCCGGGGTATCGTGCTGAACTTCACCGCCAACGGCGGCGACAACTACAACTTCAAGGCCAACGCGACAAACTTCCGCTTCGTGAAGGCGGACGGCACGCTCTCGGCGGCCGTAGACCCATCGCTGGACTTCACCTCTCCTGCGGCATTTACCGCTGCTGGAATTACCCAAAGCCAGGCACTGGGCGAGCAGCAGGCTTTCGAGGACTACATGCTCAGCAAGTACAGCACCCCGGACACCGCGTTCAACCTTGCCGATACGTCCGAAGCGCTTGACTTGCGCATCCAGAATCAGGCCGTCCGTGCCGACACCGTGCTGGTCGGCAACACCCTGCTCGATGATGCCACTGCCTCGTTCGCCGAGAACGGCACCGGCACCGTCTATCAGGGCAAGTCGACCGGCCTAGCCGGCACGATCACCTACTCGCTCACGGGCGCCGACGCCGCGCTGTTCAATGTCAGCGACACCGGTGTGGTCACCTTCAAGAACGCGCCGAACTTCGAAACGCCCGCCGATGCGGGGGCCAACAACGTCTACGACGTGCGCTTGGTGGCCTCGAACGGCACGAACACGACCGTACAGGACGTGGCGATCAGCGTGACCGACGTCAACGAAGCGCCGGTGATCTCGACCAACGGCGGCGGGGACACGGCCGCGATCTCGGTTGCGGAAAACATCGCCGCGGTAACGACGGTCCAGGCAAGCGATCCCGATGCGGGCAACTCGGTGACGTATGCGATCACCGGTGGTGCGGATGCGTCGCTGTTTCAGATCGATGCGGCGACGGGTGCGCTCTCGTTCAAGAAGGCACCCAACTTCGAGCGCCCTGCCGATGCCGATCACAACAACGTCTATGACGTGGTCGTCTCGGCCAGCGACGGCACGGCGGCCGATACGCAGACGCTCGCGGTCACCGTCACCGACGTGGCCGACACGCACTCCAGCCAGACGCCCTACCTCGTCTCGACCAACCCGGACGTGACCATCCAGGCGATCATCACCACCGGCGATGCCACCAGCAAGACCAACGGCGGAACCTACCTGTTCGGCGGCATCCCCGATGGTCTCGGCATGTTCGACAACGGCGACGGCACTGTCACCATCCTCGTCAACCACGAGATCGGCAACACCCTGGGCACGGTGCGCGACGACGGCGCCAAGGGCGCCTATGTCTCGCAGCTGGTGGTCGACAAGACCACGCTCGAGGTGATCTCCGGCCAGGACGCGATCCAGACGCTCAAGGTCTGGGACAGCGGTTCCAGCTCCTGGCAGGTCTCGACCACCGCGCTCAGCCGCTTCTGCTCGTCCGACCTGCCCGCGCAGTCGGCGCTCTACAACGCGGCGACCGGCCTGGGCAGCCAGGCCAAGATCTACTTCACCGGCGAGGAAGCCGGCGCCGAGGGCAAGCTGCTCGGCGTGGTCGTCACCGGCGGCGAGGCGGGCACCGCCTACGATCTGCCGTGGCTGGGCAAGTTCAGCCACGAGAACGCGGTCGCCAATCCCTTCGCGCAGGACAAGACGATCGTCCTGGGCACCGATGACGCGGGCGGCGGCAAGGGCCAGGTCTACGTCTACATCGGCACCAAGCAGGCCACCGGCAACGAAGTGCAGAAGGCGGGCCTCACCAACGGCCAGCTCTATGGCTTCGCGGTGACCGGCCTGGACCAGGAAACCGGCAGCACCAACCTGCAGGGTGCCACCTTCACGCTGGCGGCGCTGGGCGATGCCTCGACGCTCACCGGCGCGGCGCTGGAAACCGCCAGCAACGCGGCGCACGTCACGCAGTTCCTGCGTCCCGAGGACATCTCCTGGGATCCCACCAACGCGGCGCGCGGCTACTTCGTGGTGACCGACAACGTCAACCCCAACGGCACGCCCAACAGCCCCACACAGTTCCACTCGCGGCTCTACCAGTTCACCTTCAGCGACATCACCGACCCGACCAAGGGCGGCACGATCACCGCAGTGCTCGATGGCACCGAGGGTCAGGTCATGTTCGACAACATCACGGTCGACTTCCAGGGCAAGGTCACGCTCTGCGAGGATCCGGGCAACAGCCCGCGTGTCGCCAAGGTCTGGCAATATGATCCGGTCACCGACACGCTGACCGAACTGGCGCAGCACGATCCCTCGCGCTTCCTCGCCGGCGGTGCCAACTTCCTCACCCAGGACGAGGAAAGCTCGGGCGTCCTCGACGTCACCTCAACCTTCGGCGATGCCCACCACAAGGCGTTCCTGATCGACACCCAGAACCACGCCCTCGCCAGCGGCGCCAACGCCGCAACCCTCGTCGAAGGCGGTCAGCTCCAGCTCATCAAGCAGTACTACAACGATGCGCCGAAGCTGACCGGCACGGCCGCGACCCTCGCGCATGGGCTGCAGCAGGCCGACTATACGGTCAGTGCGGCCAATCTTCTGGCGGGCTACACCGATGGTAATGGGGATACGCTGACCATTACCGGTCTCACCGCTTCGAACGGAACGGTGACCGACAACCATGACGGCACCTACACGATCACGCTGACCTCGGGCTTCACCGGCACGATGTCGCTGGGCTACCAGGTGAGCGATGGCCTGGGCGGCCTGACGGCGGCCAGCGCCAGCGTGGTGATCGATCCGTTCCCGTCGAACAGCTACACCGGCACGGCGGGCGCCAACACCTTGAGCTCGACAGCCAGCTACAACTGGACGATCAATACACTGGGCGGCAACGACGTCATCGACATCGGCGCGGGCAACGACATCGTCAATGGCGGCGCGGGCAGCGACCGGATCCTGACCGGCGCTGGGAACGATCTGATCCTGGTCGATCCCAATGGCGGGTTCGACTTCGTCAACGGCGGTGTCGGCAACGACACCATCCGGGCCACGGCGGACAACACGGTCATCGGCCTGTCCTTCCTCGCCGGTGTCGAGACGATCTCGAGCGGCGGCTTTGCCAATGTCTCGATCCAGGGAAGCAGCGCTGCCGACACGCTCGATTTCAGCGGCGTGACCCTGAGCGGGATCACCGCGATCGACGGCAGCAACGGCAATGACACGATCACCGGCAGCTCCGTTGCCGATGTGATCCTTGGTAGCGCCGGCAATGACAGCCTGTTCGGCGGTAACGGGAACGACACCCTCGATGGCGGCTCGGGCAACGACGAACTCCATGGCGGGGCCGGCAACGACACCCTGACCGGCGGGTCTGGCAACGACCTGCTCTATGGCGACGCTGACAACGATACCTTCATCATCGGGGCTGTTGCCGGCAAGGACACGATCGATGGCGGCACCGGCTTCGATACAGTCGTGGCCGATGCGGACGGGGTGGCCTTCGGCTTCGCCGCGATCAGCAATGTCGAAGCCTTCTCGGCGGGTGGCCATACCAATGTCAGCATCGTCGGCACCAGCGCCGGCGAGACCATCGACCTGTCCGGGGCCACGCTCACCGGCATCGCGCTGATTGCCGGCCTCGGCGGCATCGACACGATCACCGGCAGCAACGGCAACGACACGATCGACGGCGGCGGCGCCAACGATATCCTGCGCGGCGGCGGTGGCGACGACGTGTTCCTGGTCGGTGCAAACTCGGGCAAGGATACGATCGACGGCGGCACCGGCAGCGACACCGTCCGGATCACGTCGGACAACGTTTCGCTGAACACCACCGGCTGGACTGGCATCGAGGCGATCAATGCGAGCGAGCGGCTCGGGGTGAAGATCGTCGGCACGACGCTCGGCGACACGCTGGACTTCACCGGGGTGACGCTGAACAATATCGACGCGATCGATGGCGGCGTGGGCAATGATACGATCACCGGCAGTGCCGGCAACGACACGATCATCGGCGGTGCCGGCACGGACCTGCTCGCCGGCGGTGGCGGCAATGACCGCTTCGTGTTCAAGGCCGCTACCGAAAGCCGCCCGGCGGCGCTGGCTGATCACATTCTGGACTTCCACACGGGCGATCTGATCGACCTCTCGCTGATCGATGCCGATGCCAGCCTCGCCGGGGTCCAGAACTTTACCTTCATCGGCGCGGCAGCCTTCAGCGGCCTTGGCCAGCTGCGGGTGGGGACGGACGGTGGCCATGTGGCGCTGTTCGGCAACATCAGCGGCAACAACACCACGGCGGAGTTCGAGATCATCCTCGACAATGACCACGCGATCTCCGCCTCCGATCTGGTGCTGATCTGATCGAGCCCGGATCGACGCAGCGTCCTTCGGGTTGCCGCGTCGATCCGGCTTGCTGCATTTCGTCCCGCTCAACCGCGCTGCGCGGGAAGTGCCTTCGGGCATTTTCCGCGCAGTGTGGTTTAGTGCATCCGGCTTCCCGACCGGGCGCCGCTTGTGCCCAAGCGGCGTGCTGCAGCCATTGTGCGAAGGGCGGTTTTCCTTTGGCCGGGCGCTACTTCTCCCACCCGCCCGCATGTGCCGGGATCGAGCGCGCTACGATCGCAGCATCCGGTCAAGACCGGCACTGTCACGCGGACCACGATAAGGTGGACGATGCTCTGATTGCGGTGATCCTGGCGCCAACCGATAGGCACCGGCTGTCCGGCAGCACAGGCGTACGCGGCCGCAGGCCGCATTGGCCCAGAAATGCGGATCAAATGGCCTGCCCGCCCGGCGCAGGCGCCAAAAAAGGCAAGGCGCCGGAGGTTGCCCTCCGACGCCCGCCTCAGACCAGCCGGCACCCCTGCGGGCACCGGGCCGGTTCCCCCCAAACGATCAGAACTTGAAGCCGGCGGCGATGCCGTAACGGCGCGGTTCGAGCGTGAAGACGTTGGTGAAGTTACCCGAGGACTGGTCGGTCACGTAAAGACCAGTCACCGAATTGTCGTTGGTGATGTTCTGGATGAAACCGCGTACGAACCACTTCTTGTCCGGACCATCGAGCTGCACCTGGGCATTCAGCTGGGTGAACGAAGGGATCTTGTCGATCACGCCGTTGAAGATGGTGCCTTCCGATTTGCCGGTGAAGTTGAGGTCGAAGCGCGGGGTCAGCGTGAGGTTGCCGATCGGCGCCGCATACTGCACGCCGGCCGAGAACTTCACGTTCGGGGCGCCGGGCAGGTGATTGCCGCGGATGTTGACCGGAATACCCGAGGTGTAGACCGTGACCCCGCCGAACAAGTCACCAACCGTGGTGCCCTTTGCGTCGACCACAGTGCCGGCCACCTGGGTCAGCACCGAACAGATGCTGTAAGCACCCGTCGAAGCAATCCCGCCGTTCGCAGGGAACGCCACGGGATCCTTAAGCCCCGCGCCAGGATTGACGAGGAACTTGCCCGGGTTCTTAGGATCGGGGATGCCAGCGTTGATGATGGTATTGGCTTGATGCACGAAGCCGTTGACACCTGCGACAGAGCCAGAGTTCGAACCCACCGCGCAGTTCGCTGCGTTGGTGATGTCCTTGATGATCACTGCGTCCTTGCGGCCAGCGCCGAAGTCGCGCGGGTTGGACAGCAGCTTGTCTTCAGACACCTCTGAGTGGAGGAAGCTGAAGTTCATGTTGATCGTCAGCGGACGGATGGGACGGATGATCGCTTCCGCCTCGACGCCGTAGATATTGGCGCTAACGTTGTCGTTCACCGAGGTGCGCGCCACGATGCGCGAAAGCTGCAGATTCTTGTACTTATAGTAGAACCCGGTGAGGTTCAGCTGCAGCGCGCCGTTGCCGAAGGAGTTCTTCGAGCCGAGTTCGAACGAATTGACGAATTCCGGCTTGAAGGCCTCGTCGACCTGGAAGATCGGCGAGAGCGGCGGGTTGATGCCGCCCGACTTGTAGCCGCGCGAGTACGACGCATACACTAGGTGATCGGGCGAAATCTGGAAGTCCAGCACCGCGCGACCGGTCACCTCGCCAAACGAAACCTTGCGAGTCTGGAACAGCTGATTGCCGGCCGTGCCCGGATCGGCGTCATAGGAGCCGATGTAGGGCGAGGAATAAGCATCCGTGCTGCCATCCGGCGTCAGGAAACTGAACAGCGTTGTGCGGGCGGTGATCGTCTTTTTGTCGTTGTTGTAGCGCAGACCCGCAGTCAGCTTGAGGCGATCGTTGAACTTGAAGTAGGCCTCGCCGAACAGACCGTAGGTGGTGAGGCGGTAGCCGTCACCGGTCGCGCCATTGTTGCGGTAGGCGGGCGTGGCGAGATATGCTGGCGGCAGACCTGCGCCGAGGGCCGAAAAGGCACCGACGACGCCGGCGAAGTAGTCCAGACCGAAAGAGCTGACGTAGTAGCTGTTTTCGCTGACCTTGTACTTGCCGTAGATCCCGCCGAGCAGGAAGTTGAACGGCCCGTCAAACTTCGAGGTCAGAACCGCTTCAGCCGTCCACGCCGTCTGCTCCTGGTTCGAACGGTCGAAATCGAGCGGCGTGCTGGCGCAGGCGCTGTGTCCGCCATAGACACCGGTGCCCGTCGGCTCGCCCAACGACGTGCAAAGGTTGCCCGCCGGGCCATTGGGGATCAGAGCGCTGGCGACCGGGCCGAGATAGGACTTGAGGCCAGGGCCAAGCAGGCCTGCTCCGGCGGCTGCAAGCGCTCCCAGACCGGCGGCATAGCTGCTGCGATCGCCCACAGCGAGGTTGTAATCCTGCTGGGAGTCGATCTTGACCTTCTGATAGTTGCCCTCGACCTTCAAGCTGAACTTCTCGCCGATGTCCTGGCGCCAGGTGCCCTGCAGGATCGTTTCGGACGTGGCATAAGTCGGCGTGAAGTCCGTGTTGACCACGCGCGGGTCAGCCGGGTTCACGACGTTGCTGTAGGTGCTCGGGCCATAGACGCTGCCGAGCGCAAACGCAGTGGGCAAGCCCTGGATCGCGAACAGTTCCTTCGACGTCAGGATGCCTGCCAGCAGCGCGTTGCTGTTGGTCGTGCTGGTGCCGCGCTCGGTGTTGAGGCAGCCCAGAACGCCAGTCGGATCGTTCTGGCAGTACTGCTTCTGGATGCGCAGGCGGTTGTCCTTCTCATGGAAGTACTGGCCCATGAGGTCGATCGTGGTCGAAGAGCTGGGCTGCCAGGTCAGCGAGCCGCGAATACCGTACATATCGCGGTCGTCGAGCTTCTTGCCGTCGTAAAGGTTGGTCGTGTAGCCGTCGCGCTTCAGGTAATAACCAGCAGCACGCACCGCGAGGGTCTGGGTCAGGGGAATGTTGACCATGCCTTTGACTCGAACCGAGTTGTAGTTGCCGTACTCGGCTTCACCCGAAGCGCCAAAGCCGTTGAGATCGGGCTTGGCTGTGCGGAAGTTGACCACACCCGAAGTCGCGTTGCGGCCGAACAGGGTGCCCTGCGGCCCGCGCAGCACTTCGATCTGCGCCAGATCGTAGAACTCGCCCTCGAACAGACGCGTGAAGAACAGCGGCGCGTCGTTCACGTGGATCGCAGTTGCGCTGTCGCAGGTCACGCCGGTGCAAAGATCGCCGATGCCGCGGATGGTGAAGCTGGACGTGGTGAAGTTCGTCTTGGTGAAAGTGACGTTCGGCAAGCTGAGCTGCAGATCCGAAGGGTTCTTGATCTGCTGCTTCTCGATGCCTTCGGCGGTGAAGGCGCTGATCGCGATCGGCACCGTCTGGAGTCGCTGCGACTGGCGCTGCGCGGTCACGATGATCTCTTCGACGCCCGATCCGGCTGCCCCGGCGGATGCGCTCTGCGCATTCTGCGCGAACGACGGCGTTGCAACGGCTGCTACGCACACACCTGCGAGCAGGGTAAGTTTACCCCTCATATCAAAGTCCTCTCTCTTCAGCGGGCGCCCATCATTTTTGAGGGTCGACCTTCTTCCTACAGAACATAGCGGAACACCTGGCTTGTCAACCGCTCAATTAAATTTTGCCCTTTCCGTAACGGCAGGCAGCACCAAGGTGTGACCTCGGGGCAACCCTTTACCTACCGAAATGGTTGGAATCGCGAATCAACTTCGGAAAATCGCATCTTGATGTGATGGATGGTCTTGCATATCACATTGCGATGTGAGAGAGGGCTGACATGTCAAGCGAACTCATCGACCGCATCCGCCGCCTCGTCATCGAGGGTGGCATGTCCCGCTCCGGCCTTGCCCGCGCGGCAGGGCTCCACGCCAACACCCTGCGCGATGCGGGCCTGCCCGGCTGGAACCCCACCGCCGACACGCTCGCCAAGCTCGAGCGCGTGCTGAGCGAAAGCGACGACACCCCTGCCCTCGTCCCCATCGAAGAAATCATCGACGAGGCGCGCAACGGGCGCATGTTCATCCTCGTCGACGACGAGGACCGCGAGAACGAGGGCGATCTTGTCATCCCGGCGCAGATGGCGACGCCCGATGCGATCAACTTCATGGCAACCCACGGCCGCGGTCCGCGG